>CALFYU010000266.1 GCA_937952455.1 uncultured Planctomycetaceae bacterium | reverse complement strand
GGGAATGGTTAAGTTGACTCCCGGACCGCTGCAAGTTCATCCAGCAGCCCCGTTCGGCGGTTGGAAGTCGTCGCGGATCGGACTTCCGGAGCATGGAGAATGGGACCGAGCCTTTTACACGCGGGTGCAGGCCGTCTACCGTTGAGCGGACGGCATTGAGAAAAAGGAACCAACGTTGGACGCGAAGCGGCAAGAAATGTTGACGCGTGTGGGGCCCGGAACCCCGATGGGGGAACTGCTCAGGCGGTATTGGATGCCGGTGGCGGCGAGTTGCGAGTTGAGGAATCAGCAGACACGCCGCGTACGACTGATGTGCGAAGATCTCGTTCTTTTCCGGAGCTCGGCGGGGGAAGTGGCGTTGATCGAAGAGCATTGTCCACACCGCAGGGCATCATTGTTCCACGGCTGTGTTGATGAGACGGGAATTCGTTGCCCTTACCACGGCTGGAAGTTTCGGGCAGACGGGACCTGCTTGGAAACGCCGGCTGAACCTGAAGGATCCACATTGCACAATCGCGTGCAGGCCACGACCTATCCTGTGCAGGAACTGGGTGGATTAATTTTCGCCTATCTTGGTCCCCCGCCGGTGCCGCTGCTGCCGCGGTTTGACTTGTTTGTGTGGGAAGGGGGCCTTCGCGACATTGGCGTCGCGTCGCTGCCCTGCAATTGGCTGCAAATCATGGAGAACAGCGTCGATCCTTCGCATTTGGAGTGGTTGCACGGGCACCATCTGGCCTACGCGCGCGAGCAACAAGGTCAACCCGCGCCGACGCATTATCGCAAAAAGCAGGTCAAACACGGCTTTGACGTGTTCGAATATGGCATCATCAAACGCCGCGTTGTCGAAGGCGGATCGGAACTTGACGACGACTGGCGGATCGGACACCCGCTGGTCTTCCCGGTCATGCTCCGCGTCGGTTCGCACGGGCAGCATCGCTTTCAAATCCGCGTCCCGATCGACGACACGCATACCATGCATTTTTGGTATGCCTTTTACCGGCCCGCAAACGGCGCAAGCGTCCCGCCGCAAGACGAGGTTCCCGTCTATGATGTGCCGTGGAAAGATGAGCGCGGAGAGTTCCTGGTCGATTTCGTCGATGGCCAGGATATCATGGCCTGGGTGACACAAGGCCCGATCGCGGACCGCACGCGCGAGTGTTTAGGCAGCTCGGACCAAGGATTGGCGGTTTATCGCAATTTGCTTTTCGAACAGATGGAAGTCGTGCGCAATGGGGGCGACCCACTGGGGGTGATTCGCGACCCGGCAAAAAACGAAATCATCGAACTACCGCAGGAGCGCGAGAAATACGGGCAAGGGGCATCGTTTCTGGCCGAATCCATGGACATGGGGCACGCGCGTTACAGCCCGCTCAAGGATGAACTCTGCCAGCTTTTCTCACAGAAGTAACCGCCGGGAGTGCAAGATGATGCCCGGACGCAAGCGGATTTTGCTTTACGTGCAGCACCTCACGGGCAGCGGACATTTTGTGCGGACGTTCGAGTTGGCCCGTGCCCTGGCAACTCAGCACGACGTGTGGCTGCTGGACGGCGGACATCCGGTTCCACGACCGCCGGTAGAACAACCGTTCAACTTCGTGACGCTGCCGCGCATACATCGTCGAAACGGTGAACTCGCGGCCTGGAACGATGCAAAGCCTATCGACGAAGTCATGCAGGAACGCCGGCGCCTTCTGCAGATTGCCGTCCAACAAATCTCGCCTGATCTACTTGTGGTCGAACATTTTCCTTTCAGCAAATGGAACTTACAGAGCGAAATCCTTTCGACCATCGAGTTTGCCCGAGCCAGAAACTCCCAACTACGGGTTATGTGTTCGTTGCGCGACGTGGCGCCGCCCACGCGTTTTGATCCGTCCTCAATCAGATTCCAAGCAGATGTGAAGGCTGCCCTGGCATCGAACTTCCATGGACTGCTAGTGCATGCGGATCCGAGGATGTTTCAATTGACAGACTATTATTCTTGGGCAGATCAGATTGCTGTTCCCATTCACTACACCGGATTCATTTCGGAGAAGTTAACCAGCCCGTTGGGTCCGAACATCGATCAAACCGGACCGATCATTGTCAGCTCCGGAGGAACAGCGGGCGAAAACTTAAGATCATGTGCCATCGAAGCGTGGAGACTGCTTTCCCAAAGGGGCGCAACCGGCGGACGCAAGTTGGTTGTGTTTAAGTCCTTGGCCGAATCGAATGCCGTTGAAGCTTTGTTATGGGGGATCGACTCTCCTGATGTCGTGTTCGAAGACTTTTCTACAAGCTTTCTCGGGTGGATGTCTCGCGCCGATCTCTCAGTCAGCGAAGCGGGCTATAACACCTGTGCCAACATTCTGGAGACAAGAACCCGGGCGATACTGATCCCGAATGATAAGACGTCCGACCAATCGCTGCGGGCGGAGCGACTTGCCGAACGGGGTCTGGCAACCGTCATCCCCGCGACGGAATTGACTTCAATTCGGCTGGCAGACGCCATGGGCCAGGCACTTGCGTCACCGCCACCCCAGCATGATCTTGACCTCGACGGTGCAAAGAATACCCTAGCTTTTGTGAACAATTTATAAGTTCGAAGGCCCCACGTCATGCAGAGGGCATTCGTGCAGAACCACAATTCTGGCGCCCTTCAAGAACAATGAGAAACGAACGGTGAATGACGAGCGGACGTTCCCCGAAATACCCTCGTCAATACTGCTGCCGCTGAGGTATCGCGGCGAACCCCAGTCACGTTTTTGAATAGGGCAACGATGGCGCCGCCGCCCAAGGACTGTGCCGCCGCGGATGGGCGTTGGGGGAATCTGCTGCGGGGTTCGGCTTGGGGATTACCGGCCGGTTTCGTCCGAACTCATCATCATTCTTGATGTGGCTGCCCCTCGTCCGATGGCGGCTTGTCGCCGCTGATTTCGGTAATCGGGTAGACGCCGGTTTTGCCTCCGAACGGCAAGGCGAGCATTCCCGCAAGTCGGTCGACTTGTCGCTCATCGCGATTGTCCTTCACGCCGATCGTCATCTTGTCATGCCCCGCGGCAGGCTGGGCACGGTAAGTGCCGAGTAGATAGTCCCACCACGGCAAATTGAAGCCAAAATTACTGTTGGCTTCGCTGCGAACCACTGAGTGGTGCACGCGGTGCATGTCCGGCGTCACGACGAATCGTCGCAGCAGCCGGTCGACAGGAACCGGCATGCGCACGTTGCTGTGATTAAACATCGACGTGGCGTTGAGCAGCACCTCAAAGATTACGACGGCTGCGGCTGCCGGGCCGACGATGACCACAACGGCCAGTTTGATGAATGCCGAGAGCAGAATCTCCAGCGTATGAAAGCGTACGCCCGTTGTAACATCAAAATCTAGGTCCGCGTGGTGAACCATGTGCAATCGCCACAGCACGGGCACCGCGTGGAACATCACGTGCTGCAGATAGATCGCCAAGTCGAAGACCACCACGGCGAGAAGCACTTCCAGCCAAGCCGGCCAATCGACCAGATGCAGCAACCCCCACTCGCGAGATTCAGCAACGATGGCGGCGGCGACCGCCGTGATAGGGACGAGTAACCGAGCAATGGTCGCATTCAAGACCACCAAGCTAAGGTTACTCGTCCAGCGGGGCGCCTTGGCTGCGTTCAACGATCGCCGTGGCGCGAGCAACTCCCACAACGCCATCAAGAGCAAGACGCCGCCAAAGCAGCCAAGTCGAACTGCGATCTCGATTTTTGGCGACATTATTGGCACGCTCCTGCGATGCGCGGCTCCGTAAGGTTATGCGACGCTTCCGATTCTAACGCAGCTCGCCTCTCCGGCGCCGAGCATTCTGGGCGTGATATGCGGTGCTTTCCTTTTCCCTCAGTTCGTCGCGATAAAAACGACCGAATGAAATTTAAGGTGATTGTGACCTCAAATAACTAATTTGAATCGCGAACGACGTCCCATATCTACCGCCTCGGGCAGAGCCGGACCCACCCTTGCGCTATTTCATTCAAACCGCCGGCACCTGTTGTGTCAAACAGTGAAACGCACCAAAGCCCCAGATCATCTCGGTGCAGTCGATGACGACGACCTCCCGCGTACGGAATTGTTCCTGCAAGATCCCGCGGGCGATTTCGTCGATTCGCTTATTATATCCGGGCAGCAGAACGACATGGTTGGCGATGTAGAAGTTCGCATACGTCGCCGGCAGCCGCTGACCTTCCCAGACAACAGCCGGCGGCATCGGGAGTTCGACGACGTTGAGCGGTCGACCCGCGCGAGTGTGGAAACGTTTGAGAGCCGCCAGGTTTTCGCGGAGCGGGCCGTGGTTGACGTCATCGCGATTGGGCTCAATCGCTGTCACGACGGTCTCTTCCGCCACGAAGCGGGCGAGGTCGTCGATATGCCCGTCGGTGTCGTCCCCCTCGATGCCGTCTCCCAACCACAGAAACTCATCGACACCCAAGTGCGCCGCCAAGGTTTGCTCAATCTGGTCGCGCGAGAGCGCAGGGTTGCGATTTTTGTTGAGCAGGCACGACTCAGTCGTCATCAACAGACCCGCGCCGTTGACATCAATCGACCCGCCTTCCAGAACCATATCGACGTCGAACACCGGGACCCCCAATTCGGCGGCCATCTGCCGCGGTATCTCGTTGTCGAGATCGTGCGGATATTTCTCCCCCCAAGCGTTGTAACGCCAGTTGGTCGCCGCGAGCTGCTTCGCTGCATTGGTTGGCCGTTCCTCGATACCTTCTCCCCCTTGGGGGAGAAGGTGCCCGCAGGGCGGATGAAGGGGAGGCGCAGGGTGTGCTGCCTGCTCGCGGGCCTTCACCCCCGGCCCCTCTCCCGGGGGGAGAGGGGAGGAATCGTTCTCGTTCTCCGCTCCCTCTTCGGCCAAGTCGCGATCGCGGACGACAAAGATCGCCCCGTGATCGCGACACCAGGCATCGTTGGTCGGAAAGTGGTGGAAATGAATCTCACCTCGCGCGCCGGCCTGTTTGAGGTGTTGCTTCGCATCGCGTTCCATTCCGGCGTCGTTGACGTTGATATGCACCGTCTCCGAAGCGGCCAAGGCGGCGACCATTTTGGCAAAGACCGGCGGAATCGCCCCCAGTTTGCCGGGCCAGGACCGCTCGTTGTGCGGCCACGACAGCCACGTCGCCGCGTGCGGCTCCCATTCGGCCGGCATGCGGTAGCCGAGTTCTCGCGGTGTGGTCATCGCTGGTCACCGTCGAGAAAACGCCGCGTCAGGTCGCCGTAGACGTCGATGCGGCGATCGCGGAAAAACGGCCAGTGCGTCCGTACGACGTCGATCTGCGCCAGGTCCAGCGTCACGACCGCCACCTCCGGTTCGGTGGTCGACGCGCGATAGAGCACGCGGCCGTCCGGCCCCGCGACGAAGCTGTTCCCCCAAAATTCAATCCCGCCGTCGGTCGGCCCTTCGTGTCCCGTGCGGTTGACCGCCACCACGAAACAACCGTTGGCGATCGCGTGCGAACGCTGCATCAATTCCCAGCTTTCACGCTGGGCGGCGCCAAATTCTTCCTTCTCCGAAGGATGCCAACCGATCGCGGTCGGATAAAACAGAATCTCCGCCCCTTTCAGCGCGGTGAGCCGCGCCGCTTCGGGGAACCACTGATCCCAACAAATCAATGTCCCCAATCGCCCGTAACGGCAGTCAATCGTTTGAAAGCCCAAATCACCCGGTGTGAAATAGAATTTTTCGTAGAACAGCGGATCGTCGGGGATATGCGTCTTGCGATACAGCCCGGCGACCGAGCCGTCGGCGTCGATTACTGCGGCGGAATTGTGATACAGCCCGTGCGTCCGCCGCTCGAATAGGCTGACGAGCACCGCCACGCCCAGTTCCTTGGCCACCTGCGAGACCGCCTCGGTCGATGGCCCCGGAATCGGCTCCGCCAGATCGAAATAGCGGTGGTCTTCCGTTTGGCAGAAGTACTGCGAGCGGAACAGCTCCGGCAGACAAACTATCTGTGCCCCGTCGGCCGCCGCCTGTCGGATGCCCTCGATCGCCGTTTGAAGATTCTCGTCCCCGTCGGTCGTACACCGCATCTGCACAATCCCGACCCGTCGCTCAGTTGGCTGCATGCGTCTCTTTCGTGTTTCGCGAAGTCATTGCGTTCAAATCCCGCCGTAGCGCATGCTACTCGGCCGGCGGTGGGTTTGGCTAGCGCAGCGAAATTGACTCGGTTCCGAAGCTGAGGCGGCCCCGCGCCTAAGTCTCTGCACATCGGATAACGCCACCTCGCATCACATCCATCTCAGACAGCGAACACTCCGGCGCTAAGCCCGCTTAACAATTCGTAAACCGCACGAGGCGCATAGGTGTTTTCCCCCACTCGTGCGGCGCGATCGGTTCTGCCGGAATAACTCCCAAACTCCCTACGACCATTTCACTTGTATTGAGTGACCGGTGTTGGCCGTAACAAAGTGGTACGGTTTTCTCTGATAAATCTGCCAGCCCCCGATCGATCGGCGACTGTATGCGGCCGTTGGCATCGGGGCGAGTTTCCACTGGGGTGGTCCACGGGCAAGCAGCAATGAAGAGATTCTTGATGTCCGCAGCGGCAGTCTTGGCCGTGTGCGGAGCGGAAACGCGTGCCGGATTTATTGACTTCGAAAGCGGCTACGTCGACATGCAGCCGGTCGACAGCCCTATCGATACGGGGGACAATGTCGTCACCATCACGACGTTCGGCCCCGCCGCTAATCCCAGCGGCCTGCCCTACGTCGCCGCCACCGGCTTGCCCCGTACGGCGTTTACAACGCTATTTAACCCCAGCGTGACCAACGACGAAGCGATCCAGAACCGGGCCGGCTCGTTTTTTATGACCGACGAGAACGTGATCGACACCGGCATCTACGCGTCCAACTATCTGTTCGACTTTGCGAAAGGGATCACCGAGCTAAGCCTGGACATCTTCGATTTTCGCGTCGACGGCGGAGCGCAAGGCACCCCCCAAGCGCCGCTCGATTCAGCGACCGCTACATTGTCTCTGTTTGCCGACAAGGCCATGACTCAACTGGTCGGAACGACGTCCTACACGGCCACCTTGGCCGACCAACCGGCCGACGGCGATTGGACGAACCTCTTCGTTGTCACAGATACGGCGGCGGTCGTCGCCGTCTTAAACCTGGGTGATCGGGATCGCGGCGTGGGGGTCGACAACATCGCTTTCCTCACCGAACCGCCGCCGATCAACCCGGTCCCCGAGCCGTCGTCACTGTTGCTGCTGGTCATCGGGGCCGCAGTGCTTTTTGGCTTCCGCTATGTGATGCCGAGACGCTCGCCGTTGTGAGACGGGAGTGATTCCTATTCGGACGGACCTTGGCGGTTCCAACCCCGGAATACAGCCGCTACAATGCCGGAGACGCTGTGGTCACCGCCGGCGGCGACGCGATGAATTGACGAACCCATCACCGTCACCGCGTGTCGTAACCGGTCGCAGGTAACCAGGCAAACGACCAAGGCCGAGTGGCGGAATGGCAGACGCACGGGACTTAAAATCCCAAGTCCGTAAAGGACGTGGGGGTTCGAGTCCCCCCTCGGCTACTTCACAAAAACACGTAAAAGAGGCTACAAAAACGGTTCTCACCGTTTGTGTGGCCTCTTCGCAATTCCAAGCAGTACCCAAAATCCACCGACCAACCCCGACCATTCTCAACCATCTTCCGCCGACTGGTTGGTATCACCGTTGGTGTCACCGATCACTTTCCGACGAGCCGCGGCCACCCGTACCGCGTCTTGGGCGTTGACGTAATATTGGGAGGTCGTGTTCGGGTTTGAGTGTCCCAGCCAGCCTTGGACGACCGGAAGAGGATGCTCAGCGGCCAGTTCTGACCCAGCGGTGGACCTCGCATTTTTGAAAGTCACCTCGCCTACCCCCGCATGCTTGCGAATCCGGATCCAGTCTTCGTAGACCTGCCGACACGATTCCTGTAGGACCGGGAAGACGTGCATTGAACCATCCGGACTTCCCGATTCGATCCACCAGACTTGAAGCGCTTTGAGAATTCCATCGCTTAGGGGAATTACTCGATCACGGTG
>CALFYU010000265.1 GCA_937952455.1 uncultured Planctomycetaceae bacterium | reverse complement strand
CTGAAAAGGAGGACTTGGCGGTGGTCGATACGGCGGTCACCAGGATTCGACGGTTTCGGCCGCAATGGTTCGGGGTCGCGCTGGGCGTCGATATCATGAAAGGGGACCCCACTGGAACATTTAGCGTCTCGCCCGCCGGGATGGGGGAAATTGCCCGTCGCATCGGTCGGCTTGAATACCCCACCCTCGTCATCCAGGAGGGAGGCTATTCCGTCCAAAACCTGCGAACGGGCGCGAAATCGTTCTTTAACGAGTTGTGCAAAACGTGGTACTGAAGACGACTTTATTCGTCACTTCTCAAAGCGGGTTGAACCGGACGTCATTACCCTTCACACTCTGCGGTGGCTGGTGATTGATCGTTTCATTCAAAGCCTGCCGTACGGCGCAATCGAATTCGTCATGGCGCTTTGGGCGAAAGCGCTTCGGCGACCTGGCCTCCGAGTACATCGAGCGTTTTTTACGCCGAGCGGCCGCATTCGGCTGTTTATCGAGAGGGTTTGCAGGTTAACCACCCAAGGCCTTCCTCGCGACGAAATTCGATCCATACCCAACTACGCGGCGGGACCGCGCGGTGCGACACATTGTCGTTGGTGGCCGACAGACACCATTTTGATTTGGTCCGCGGATCGCTCAGCCCCTTTGAATTCCTTGCGTATCCGTGATCGAACACGGGACAACAAACGCGACCGTGCGCGACAATGGAAATTCGAGCGGTATGAGACCGCAGCCCGTCGGGCATGTGACGGTTGAAATCGCGCTAACGCATCGTCGATGATGACCGAAGAGAAAAACGACGAAGCGTTTTAATTAGACTTAGGCGAACCATTGCCGGAGTTACACACAGGTCGGAGCGGCCAAACTCTTGATGCGCTCGGCTTCAAATCACGTTTGTTGAACGAAAAAGGAGAATGCAGTGGCTTTGCCTGAAGTCGAGAGGGGAGCTCAAGCCGAGATGCAGACCGAACCTTGGCGCGAGCTTGCGCAAGCGGTCGACAGCGGTGACGTCGCTGCTCTGAATGACTTTCTCGATGCCTCGCCAACGGGCGAGATTGCGCGGGCCATTTCTCGGCTCTCGGTGGATCAACAGCGCGAACTCTTCGTGCTGCTGCCTGAGCGCCAGGCTGCGGAACTGGTCGACGAGATCCCCGACGCTCAAGTGGTCCAATTGCTTCGCGAATTGTCGGCGGATCGAATCGCCGCCATCGCCAATCATTTGCCCAGTGACGAGCAGGCGGACCTGGTAAACCTGTTCGCACCCCAACAGGCTGATGAAATTCTGGCGGAAATGAAGCCGGTCGAATCGGCCGACGCGCAACATTTGCGAGTCTATCCACACGACACAGCCGGCGGCTTGATGGTCAAGGAGTATCTCACCTGCCCGGAGACGGGCACGGCGGGCGAAGTTGTCCGCCGTCTACGCGACAAGATCGACGAGTACGAGGATTACGATGTGCAGTATCTGTACGGTGTCTCGTCCACGGGCCGGTTGATTGGCGTCTTACCGCTCCGCAAACTCGTGTTGACCCGTGACGAACAACCTGTCGCCGATTTGATCGTCCGCGATCCTTATTATCTAACGGCCGACACTTCGTTGGACGAACTAACCGACTTCTTCCAACGGCATGCGTTTTTCGGTGTGCCCATTACCGACGATCAACAAAAGCTGCTGGGAGTCGTGCGGCGCGCCGATGTGGAAGAAGCGCGCACCGAGCGAGCGGATGCCAGCCTGCGGCGATTTAGCGGTTTGATCGGCGGCGAGGAATTCCGCAGCATGCCGCTCTATTCGCGCTCGCTGCGCCGCATGACCTGGCTGTCGCTCACTGTTATTCTCAACCTGATCTCAGCCAGCATCATCGCCTTTTACCAAGACACGCTGAATGAAGTGATCGCACTCGCGGTATTCCTGCCGGTCATCTCCGGGATGGGAGGGAGTTCTGGCAATCAGGCGATCGCCGTGAGCATGCGCGAGTTGACGTTGGGACTGATCAAACCGTACGAAATCCGCTGGGTGCTGTATAAAGAGTTGATCTTGGGACTTTTCAACGGTCTGTTGGTGGGAGCCGCCATCGGCTGCGCGGCTTGGGTGTGGAAGGGCAACTTCTATCTCGGCTTGGTGGTCGGCAGCGCGATGACATTGAGCATTCTGATCGCCGTTTGTCTCGGCGGGGGACTTCCGCTGTTGCTGAAACGCTTCAAAATCGATCCCGCCCTTGCGGCCGGTCCAGTCTTGATGACGCTGGCCGACGCGAGCGGTTTCTTTTTTGCACTCAGTTTCGCCAGCCTCGCCTTGCATCACCTCCGGATTTAACGGCGATGACCGTTGGGACCGCGCGCGGCGATTTGATTAGCCGCTGTCCCCTTTCGCGGCCCCCAGGACTCGCCGGACGTTGGAGGGGGTTGGGCCTTAGTTGTCCGCGGGTGGAACGGTGACGAAGCCCGTTTCGGGGGCCGTCACGAAACGCGTTGCCGGCTCGCGCCGCTACTTCCCCTTTCCCGCCCGGGTGGCATAGCGATGCATTGGCTTTTTCTGCAACGTGCTGGTGTTGATGTCAATCGTGGGGATGACTGTGTCTTCTCCACTCACCACGGTCACTTGAAACCTGGGGTCCTCGTTGTTGGGCGAGTTGAAGTTGTTGAGGAATTTGTCCGGGCCGAACATTCCCATGAGAGCAATCCTCAGCCACTCCATCGTGAGCACATACTCGCCCGGTTCAGCACCGTCGCCCTCGCGGTAGGAGCTAAAGGAAAATTCTCCATCCGGACCAACAATGCACTGCGGAATGCGCTCGCCCGGTTTAAGCTCGCGTCCCTTGGGGTACAGTTTCAATACGACTTCTCCGCGGGGTGCCGGCTTTCCATCGATCATTACCGTTCCCGAAACCTGGCTCGTCTCGGGCGGGGGCGGGCCGTCCGGACCGGTCGACCCACAAGAAGCAAGTAGCAGTGGGAGCAAACACAAAAGCCAGGAATTCTTCGAATGCGGCATTTCATCATCCAAGGGGAAGAAGAAACCATAACGAACCGCGAGAAGAGGAGGCCTGATGACTGGCGCAGGTAGCGTCAACAACAGGCCTCCGGATCTCCTCAGGGTTTGAGAACTAACGACTGGGAGCAACTCGCCCGATCAGAAATCTCCGACGGGGTTACCGCCAGCGAATGAGATCAGCCGAGCCATGACGCGATGGTCAACGCTTTCGGACACGAAGCGGGCCGATCCGTCACACGGGCCGACCAGCGCGCCACCGGGTTGGAAGCTGTGGCCCCCGCCCAGGCGTTCATTCGTGCAGTTGATCACACACGGTCCGCCCCCAGCGTCCACGTTCGTCCCATCGTAGAGAGAGCCACCAACGTATGCGGCGCCGACAAACGGCTCGTTCCACGTCCCGCCGGGTGTAATGGCTCCGGACACCTGCTTGCCTTTGCGCCAAACCTGCGGAGCACCTGCTCGCTCAATGGCCCAGGATGTGTTCGTCGTCCCGTCGATGATATGTTTGATGCCGATATACTGCTCATCGGAGAGAACTCCGCGACCGAAATCTTCACCGGAATTGTCTTCGACAAAGTCCCAGGTCCGACTGGTGGCGGAGTAATCCATCGCCGCCCCCCTGATGAGAATGCCCGCACCCATGAGCGCTGCATTGAACATCCCGCCAAAGTCAACATTTTCCATCAGATTCGTCGATCGCGGGCTACTCGGACAGACAAAGCTGGGAATGACATGATACGTTGCAGCTTGGTTATCGGCATGCGGCGCGTTGTCGTACGGGGCAGGGGAACCGGGGGGGATTGGCGCTATGCCGTAGGGGACCGCAGGGATGCCCGCAGGAGTGAAATCGATCGGGGCAAGAATAGGGACACGCGTGTCGATTAGCTCATAGACGTTCCCTTGTTCCAAATAAGGAAGCAATGCAACCGTCCAAACTTGGACGTTCGGATCATCGTAATTGGAGTTTTGAGCATTTCCAAAAAACGGATTGTTCGGCCCTTGGACGTAGCCGATGCCCAGCGGGAACTGGCGGTACACATCGTGATAATTGTGCAGCGCCAAGCCCATCTGCTTCATGTTGTTGCGGCACTGCGTACGGCGGGCGGCTTCACGGGCCTGCTGCACGGCCGGCAGCAGCAGCGCGATGAGAATGGCAATGATGGCGATCACCACCAACAACTCAATCAGGGTAAAACCTCGGGAACGTGTTCTGCTCATGGCATCTCTTTCCGAATCGAATGGAATTGGAAAAAAGAACGGACGTGCGAAAAAATGAGAGGCCTTTGAATCGTTCCGCTGAGGAGGGAGAGCGACACCTCCTGGAATCCGCGAAGACAGCGGAACAAACCTCATACTGCAGGATATCCCCGAAGTTGTCAAACAAATTCACGACGAAATCGGCATCACTCAGACGGTTGATACGTCAACTGATTGATTTTGAATCGCCAAAGTCAACGAGTGCGGTACGACCAAACAGCACGTAACGCGACAATTGACAGGTGCTCGGAGACCAGTCATGATTCATTTCCCTAAGTTGCTAAAATCCTGGCGCTCCCAACCGTGATTATCGACTTGTTCTACCGCAGCGGCGGATGGTCCCATCCACGTTCACCGACAATCGAGAAAAGTTTCGGTTTAGCAACCTGCATCGAATCGATAGAACGCGTGGTGATTTCATGAGCGTCCCTCACTCCACTCCCGACGCGGATAGCACGTCGAAGCCTCGCTGGAAAAAGCGCATCTTCAAGGTTTTGCTGACCGTGGTGTTTCTCGCTCTGCTGGTGCCGCTGGTGTTGCAGGGCCTGGCCGGCTATTCGCCCGTCGTCGACGTCAGAAACCGGGTGAGTTCGCTGGGCGGGAACATCGGGACGACCGTCGCAGCGCCGAAATTCTTGGAGTCGATTGTCGGCGAAGATTGGAACGGATGGGAAAAGTACTATGGCGGCGTCGCCGTCGATCAGATCATGCTCGGTCAATCTCTTGTCCGAGATGAGGATCTGGTCTTGCTCGCAAAGACGCCCCGCCTGAAAAAATTGGGACTGCGCTCCACCAAAGTCACCGATGCGGGTCTCAGTAACCTGTCGCAGGTACCGCAGTTGGAAACCTTGGACTTGAGCATAACGGCGCTGACCGATGCGGGACTCGACCACATCAAGTCGCTCACCAATCTCCAAGAATTGGTGATTGCGGGCACCAACGTCTCTGACGACGGTGCCGCGAAGCTAGCGGAGTTGAAGAATCTAACCCGCTTGCATGTGTCCGGAACGAAGATTACTGACGCAGCACTTCAGTCGCTGGCGCAAATCCCGAACTTGAAATCGCTAGTGTTGGATGATTGTCATTTGACCGATGGCGGAGTGGCATCACTGAAGCAAAGTCAGTCGCTCAACTTTCTTTCACTCGAGGGCATCCCCGTCACGGGAGATTTCCTAAGGGAGTTCGAAAACGTTCCGCTGGAGAATCTCAACCTGACTGATACCCAATGCGACGGAACTGCGCTGCAGGATGCGGGAAACCTGGAATCGCTGAAAACGCTGCGACTAAAAAACTGTCCGATCGACGACGGCAGCATCGCCGCGATTGCGGCCCTGCCTGGTTTAGAGACGCTGCACCTCGACCGGACCCGGATCACTGAGAAAGCGATCTCAGGACTCAAAGACATACCGACACTGAAGACGCTGTCGGTCAATTCCACGCCGATATCGGCTGATGCACTGCGGCAGTTGAAGGACATGCCGAAATTGCAGTTGGTCATCGCCCACGACACCCAGGTGACCCGCGGAGACGTCGACGCGTTGGCAGCGGAAATCAAATCGTTTGCCGTCTTGATCGCTTCTCCCGGAAGCGGCTGAAGCGGCAGCGACTGCGAGATCGAGGAACCAATAACAATCATCATTGACGAGTCACGCCATGAGCGCCAATCCACATGATACGCACCTGAAAACCGTCGGCTATATCCTGTGGCTGTTCGGCTTTACCGGAGCACACCGGTTTTATTACGGCAAGCAAATCACCGGCACGATCTGGTTCTTCACGGTCGGCGTCTTTCTAATCGGCTGGATCATCGATCTGTTTCTGATCCCCGGTATGGATGAGCGCGCCGATTTTCGATATCAATCGGGGCCGCTGGATTATACGCTGGCCTGGATTCTGCTGACGTTTCTAGGGTATTTCGGCGTTCACCGGTTTTATATGCAGAAATGGATCACCGGCATCATCTATCTGCTCACCGGAGGATTGTTGGGACTCGGCTGGCTTTACGACTTGTGGACGCTCAACGAACAAGTGGACGAAATCAACCGCGCTCAATTGTAGACGCGGCGCAGTTGTCCGTTGACGCCCGGGGAGACCATCCGTGACGGCCCCGATCCGATTCACACGCGAAGACGTGCTGAAGAATACGCCCGAGGAGATTGCCGCGCACATCCTCAACCTGTCGAATTGGCCCGACTTCACCGGCTACGGCATCATCCCGGGCATCGAACAGGCGGAGTTTGAAATCCGCACGCCGGAAGTCGTCGGCACGCGGATTCGAGCCAAAAACCGTGATGGGTCGACGCACGTCGAAGAAATCGTCGCGTGGGACCTTCCGCGGCGATTGCAACTCCGCATCCACGATTTCTCCGCACCGGTCTGCTACATTGCCGACCACTTTGACGAGTTTTGGGAGTTCACCGTCGTGGAAGAGGGCACGCATATCACGCGTTCGATGGAGCTATACGCGAGATCGTTTTTTACGCGGCCATTGCTGTGGCTGATCTCGTTGTGGCTGCGTCGCGCTATCGCCAAGCACCTTGCCGAACTGCGCAGCGCCGGCTGAATGTTCGCCGGGAACGCCGGACGATCTTGAAATCAAACGGCCTGATCCGTCAGCGCACCGGTTCGGCTTGCACGTACAAAGTCTTCGGCGGTGCGGAATAATACTGCAAGAGCGCCGGGCAAATCCATCCCTCCATCAACGGATCGTCGAGTCGGTAATAATTCCCGGTGCCGTCGCTGCGCGTCCAAGTCAGTTTTTTTTGATACCCGGGAAACTCGACGGCCGAGAAGGTCAGGCGAAAACCCTCCTCCGCGTTGGGAACGTCGGCGACGAGCACGTCGATCATTTCCGGTACGCCGGCGACGAAGGGTTCCCGCACCAGTCCGACCGACTCGTCATCGAAGACCCACGTTCCCCCGTAGCGATACGGCAGGATGACCATAATCGAGTTGGACGTCGGCGACGCGCGGGGATCGCTCCGCAACCCGAAATACCAAACGGCCGCACAACCGATCCCCGCAGCGACAAGCAGGTAGACGACGACACGCCTACGGTCGATGACGGGAGGGTGCGACTCGCTCATTAGGAGGCTCGAAGAAGGGGCGATTCATGTCCAACTGCTGTAAGTGTAGCGCTGGCATTTGTTCGAGGTCAATCCGCTGCTCCCGGCGGGCGCTGCGAATTACCTGGTCAGCGCTTTCTGTGTGTTGTCCATTGGTTGCCGGATTCGCCGCACTGGGCGAGCCTGGCCGAGATTCGGAGCGACGAACGTAAGTAAAGTAGTCCGCAATGTTTGTGACATTCCCCATACGGGGGAGCGTTTCGGGGAAAAAACTCTTTTTTTAGCCCGAACGGTTCCCACACATCATACCGATATGGCGTAGTAAATGGTGGAACAAACGGAAAAACGAGTTCTCCCTACGATAAGCCGTCAGCGAACAGCTGGGTGGACCGAGAACGAGAAGTGCAAAAGCCGCCTCAGGGCGGCTTTCGCATGCGCGGATGGTAAAAGGCCGGCTGAGCCGCTAACCAAAGATTTCCCAGGCGAACCTCAATCGACTTCCATCCACCAAGATTCGCATTCGGCCACTTGGTTTCCCGTACATCCTAGAGCCGAATACCTTTCGATGGCCTCGCGGACGAACTCAGCGTCCGCCTGCACCAAACGGATGTCGCGATCCAGCAGGAATTCGGAGGCTTTGAGCG
>CALFYU010000264.1 GCA_937952455.1 uncultured Planctomycetaceae bacterium | reverse complement strand
AAGGACTTGTTCAAGAGCAGCGTCCGCCCGACGCCCGGCGGCGGGGAGAAGCACTCGCATTGTAGAATCCCTCTGGAATTCAAGCCAGCCCAGACGGTTATTTGACTCCCGGCAGCTATTCGCCGGGGTCGCACGATTCTTGACCGGGCCGCGCGATTTTGACCAGCGGAGCACTCTTTGCGTGATTTCGCCGCTCGGGACAGCTATGATGCATGGAATTATCCATTTCAAGACAAGAGCGGATCCCCGGCCGATGGCGCAAATTCGTGCGTTTTTATTGTCCTCCCTCACCTGGCTCGCCGCATGTATTGTGCTGGCGGTGCCCATCTCCACGGTTGCGCAACAGCCGCAGGTCGAAAAACAACTGCAGCGCTCTCGCAAGCTTTACCAAGCAATCCCGCAATGGACGGCGCGGCGCGCCGAGCTGCGCGAGGGGTTTCTACGTGGCGCCGGACTATGGCCGTTGCCCGATCGCACATCTGTTAAGATGATCGCGCACAGCCGCCGGGAACGGGACGGGTACAGCGTCGAAAACGTGGCGCTGGAAACCATGCCCGGTTTCTACTGCACTGGGAACCTGTACCGGCCGCTGAGGCAGGACCGACCGGGACCGGGCATATTATGCCCGCACGGACATTTTCGTCCGCTGGGACGATATCGGGAGGACCAGCAAATTCGCTGTGCGCATTTTGCACGGATGGGAGCGACCGTCTTTTCCTACAGCATGGTCGGCTGGCAGGACTCCACCCAAACCACGCACAATGACCCGCTGGTGTTGGCATTGCAAACCTGGAATAGCCTGCGGGCCTTGGATTGTCGCGGGCGACTAGTCTGCGTTGACCCCGCGCGGTTGAGCAGTACCGGGGCCTCCGGGTGGGGGCCGCAGACTTTTGTCTGCTCCGCGCTGGATGACCGTGTCCGCGCCTCCGCTCCGGTGGTGATCGTCTATCCCTGGACCGCCCCGGAGGGCTGCCTTTGCGAAGGCGGATTGCCGGTGATGCAGTCCACTGAGACCAACGCCATCGAATTGGCCGCCTCGGTGGCGCCGCGAGCGCAAATGATCATTTCCGTGGGTGCTCCCGACCGCACACAAAATTTTCCAGAATTTGGCTTCCCCTTCATTCAGCAAGTTTACAAAACACACGACCGCGGCGAAAACGTGGAGTTACTGCATCTGCCGGATGAGAAACATGATTTCGGACCGTCGAAAAGAAGCGCCGTCTATGCGTTTTTCGCAAAGCACCTAAATATGATGCTCGTTCCGGAGGAGACCGTCACGATCACGATCGAGCCGCCGGAAGTCATGGCGGTGTTTTCGGAAGCGCATCCGCGGCCCGCGCATGCGATCCAGGGAAGCACCGCCGTCGCAAAAGCGTTCGCCGCACTCAAGCGTCCCGACCCACGACAGCGCGCGGAAGAGTGATTCGGGCGTGCGGTGCCGGTTTTTATCCATCTCTTCAATAGTCTCTTGATCAAGGAAACCAACATGAATCGATCTGTGTTGTGCTACAGTTTGTCGCTTGTCGTTGCGGCCTTGCTTTTCACAATCCATGTATCGGCGGCCGAAGAAGCGAAGAAAGCAGCGGTCGACCCATCGGGGACTTGGCGATGGGAACATGACGAAGGGGGCGAAACAGTCAAGGACGTGCTCAAACTGAACTATGACGGCAAGAAACTCACCGGCACGTTTCAGGGCCGCCGCGGTCCCATTGAAATTGTTGACGCAAAAATCGAAGAGGACAAATTGACGTTTGGTTTCAGCGTGGAATACGACGAACGAACGTTGAAGATCAAATTCGCGGGCATTGTCAAAGCCGACAAAGTGGACGGCACGGTTACGATCTCGTCAAGCGAAGGCTCCCAAGACTTTCCTTGGACCGCGCAGCGCAGCCTGCACGCGATCGACGTGGTGGGAACCTGGAAACTTGCCATCGAACTGCCCGACGGCAACGTCTTGACGCCGCAGTTGAAACTGAAGCTCGATGACGAGAAGAAGGAACTTGCGGGGGAGTATACCAGCGACAATGCAGAACTGGAGGTTTCGGAGATCAAAGTGAAGGACGACAAGTTGTTCTTCAACATTCGCGGCGATTTTGACGGCGCGACGCTGACAGCGACGTATAAAGTCCAGCCCCGCGGTGACAAACTCGCCGGCGAAGTCGAATACGACTTCAACGGGCAAACCGGAGAACTGGAGGTCAAAGGCAAGCGGGAGGCCGAGAAAAAGGACGAAAAATAGAGCAGCCGCGTTCAATCTCCGTCAAAGAACGAATCGCCCCGCTCTTGCGTGAAACCAAGAGCGGGGCTTTTTTAGCCTGCGCGAAACGCTGTGTTCGCAGTCGCGCCGCAATACAATGGCAGTTCGGGGAGGTGGGAGATAACGAAATTGACGTCGAACGACCCGGATGGAACGACTCAGGCGTGCGAAGACATGAGCCGCTAAGGTTCAACATCCGGCAGTGCTCGAGACTGGCCCCCCAACCAATTTCAATTTCATCATTCCCACGGCCCCCCTGCCCCGCCGCGCGTGCGAAGATGTCGCAATCGGACCGCCCTGGCAGCGGCCGACCGGGAAATCCCCCCGCAGTGGTTTGGCCCGCAACAACCGATTCCGAGGATTCGTGGACGCTACAAATTGATATCCGACACAAATCGACAATCGGGGCACAAAAAACGTGATTCAGCGGGGACCAAACGGCGCAAATCGCTTTCACGTCACGCGATGCGCCTTGCAGCAGTGCGTCGCCGAAACTCCCAACCGCAGCGTCAACGTGCCCGCCAAAGCATATCGTCGGTAATGTGGTTTCGCTTCTGCGCATCGGCGATGTCGCGGCGAAACCGCCGGGCGTCGACCGGATAACCCTTTGTCGGCTTCAGGCCAGGGAGATATGTTCGCCAATAGGCGTTGAAGAGTTCCATGGCCAGTTCGCGAACGTACTTGCAAACCAACGATGCGGCGGCGACGGGAAGATGCTCCTCGGCCCGCGTTTGAAAGCGGATTCGCGTATTGCCGATACGATAGACGCTGGCAGCGCGGCCTTCGGTCTCGCGAACGATGAATCGTCCCCCGGCAATTTCGGCCAACAACAAGTCGTAGCGATTGCGTCCGCCATGTTTGTCGGCGATGACCGTTGTCGGCCGCGGTTCTTCGAAATCGAGCACGCGACTCAACAGCTGCATGCTGAGTTTCGACAGCACGACGCCCTTGCTGCCGTGCTTATCCAACAAACGATTGAAGCGGCGCGGCAGCACGATGTCGGAAACGACAGTCCGCAACCGAATCGACTGCGATTCGCAACACGTTCGCCAGCGGGTACCCGCTTCAGAGATCGTGAGATGATCGCCGTCGAGCGGCAGGGCCAAATCGCAGCCGTCCCACCAAGGACCGCGATCGTCGGCATCGGTGTCTCCTCCCACCAACCGCCGACACAATTCCGTGTAGCTCCGCGGCCATTCACCGTTTAAGGCAAGCAAACAATGGACGGCGTGCTCCAAATTCGACAGCCCTTTGCCGGGACTGTAGACGACTTTGGAGTCCGCGACATGGATCTTGCCGTTCGCCGGTGAGACTTGATCGACCACATCGGCGAATGCCTGCCACAGATCGAGCGGTGGGGAGTCGTCGGGGAGATCCCAAACGGTGGCGGTGATCACCAACGGCCCCAAGTTTGGCCCGTACCCGGCTTCATCCATGCCGATGATCACGCCCATTTTGGATTCACGCTGCGACAAATGTGGTTCTGGAATTTGGGCCCGCGTCCAGTGCGCGCCGCCCAGGCCACCAATTTATCGTCGCGGCGCGGGAATTCCAAATGCGTCGCTTGCGTTTTCAGACGAGATGCACGATCAATCGAATTTCACCATCCCGAACGTCTCCGGGCGGGGGGTTTCGGAGATGGGGTGTGTCCAGGCGTGTTGGCCGACGGCGGGGATGGTCCGCACGATGCCCACGTTCCACACGTCGTTGCGGCGCGGCGGCTGAGGCGTCAGTTCGCTCAAGGGAATCGCAACTTCCACGCGCCAACTTTTGTCGTCGCCACCGGCCTGCACAAAATATTTCGCGTTCCACGTGGGGTCGTCCCAACAAGAATCGGTCGTCCAGCCGCGCTGGTCGAACGCGAACGAATAGTACGTCGCATGGTCGCGGTCAACGTCCAACAGCAGCGTCACGCGGTCGAAGTGCGACAAGTCGGCGTCGTGGCTGCGGCCTTCGTTCAAGGGACGGTCTTCCGGCGTGTCCGGAACTCGCGGAAAACGGGCGGCGAAGTACAGGAACGCGTCGTCATACACCAATAGGGCAAACGGCCGATCGGCGCTACGTTCGCTTTGTTCCGAACCATCGGTAAGCGGAATCTCCTGCGCGTTTTCCCAACAGGGATCGGACAGGACGCCGTCCAGTCGAGGCCGCTGCGTCGTGTAGACGCACAGGCTCAACGGCTTGGGGGGGTGGACGCGGGGGGCAACGAACCAGATTTCACAGCCGCCGCTAAGCGACCAAGGGTCGTCCGACGTCAACTGCCGAAAGTGGCGGTAGATACGATCCGCTTCGCCCGGCAAGCCCCGCCGGCGAAATAGCGACGCCAGCGGAAACTGGGTGCGTGGCTCGTTGAATAGTTCAGGATTCGCTTCGTTCATCAACTTGGCCATTCGCGTCGCCCGTTCGTCCCACTGTTTGAGACGTTCCGCCATTCGGTATTGCGTGACGCGGGACTCGGTGTGTTCTACCTGACGAATGTCACCGGCCGGATTGTTGGCGTCGACTCCGCCGGCAAGTTGCAATTGCGGGGTATCGGTCGCAACTTGATCCAGGTGTTGCAGGCGGGCATTGAGTTGTGCGAGACTTTCTGCGAAGTCCGTTTGACCGTTTCCGGCGGTCTGCGGAGATTGACCGAGCGGCAGGTTCATGGCACGCCGTGGATCGGTGTGCGAGGCCTCTAACACCGTACGAATGTCGGCCAACACCGCTTGCCTTGATTGCGGCCCGAGCTGATCAAACCGTGTCCGCTGCCGGTTGGCCTGCGGCGTGTGAAACTGTGCGGCAATCCGTTCCGGATCGGCCGTAATCTGCTGATGGCCCGCTTCTGATTGGCGGGCACGGCGCCAAGCGACTTCGGAACTGATCCACAGTTGCAGCAGCCACTGCATCGCCTCTTGGGCGGGCGGTTCGTTCGGATACTTTTCAACCAACACCGTGGCCACCAGTTCAGCCAGATCCCAGTCTCCCGCCCGGCGATAAACCTGGATCAATTCGGACAACTGCAGCGCCATTTCGGCGTCCGTCGAGCCGGTGACGAAGTCGTTCAACTGCCCAATGATCTGGCTCGACATCCGCGGATCGGTCATGCACTGATCAAGATACGCGCGCGACTGTTTCTGCCGCCGCGCAATTTTGCGTTCGGTTTCCATGTCTCCAGCGGGGGCCATACGGACCCGCCGCGCAGGTCCGCCGGGCGCCAGATCGATGCCGCCGAAGAAATCCCCGCGGGCCATCTTCGCCGTCTCGCTGTCGGTGGCGTTCGCCTCAAAATCTTTCAGCAAGCGATAGGCTTCACGCCGCACCTCGCGATCCGGGATCCGCGAGAGTCGTCCATAGGCCCGCGCGGCGGCCATGTGGGTTGATTGCCCGAATTGCGGGAGAAACTCGTACGGATCGACGTTCGCATCACCCGGACTCCCAGCGGGCAGACGCGCATAGATTTTGGCAACCTGCCACGGCGGCAGTTGATTCAATTCGCGGTGCGTGGTGAATAACGTGGGATCGGCCGCCGCCGTAGCCGCCTTGGCGACCGCCTTGACCAGGATGTGACCGACGGCATCGTCGTCGGCGGGTTGATCGATAACCACAACCTTGGGACGCCACATGCGAAACTCGGACACCAACTTTCCAACCAGCACGTCCGGGAGTCGGCCTTCGGTGATCTTCATCCAATCCCCCCACAAACGGCGGGCGTTCTTATCTAAGCCGGGCACGTCCAGCGGCAATCTCCAATAAACCTCACCGGAAGAGCCGCCAGCTTTGACGGTCGCCTCATGAATGCGGGCGTCCAGATCGTCCGCTGCGTCGGCCCCGGGTGTGGTATCAACGCGCGGCACCAACGAAACGACGCTGCGATACCCCAATTCGCCGGCCAATTGCGCCTGTAGATTGAGCGATATTTGCTCCGGCTGGGTATGCAACGACAAGATCGCCGCGCGCCGCTCATTGCCGCGACTCGCTTGCCAGGTCCGTCCGCCGTCGGTGGTTGTGAGAATCATCCCCAGCGCGCCGACAGCGGCGCCTTCGGTCGGCGAGGAAAACGACAGCGCCGTGATCGGCACGGTTTGGCCGGTGAGTTGACGTTCCCAACTGACGCCGCCGTCACCGGAGTGCCAAATCACGCTCCCCGGCCGTCCGGCGATCCAGATATGATTATCCCGCACGGCCAGTGCGCGAAAGTCGAACGTGTCACGCGCGTCCGCCGGCAGCCGCGTCTGCGGTGATTTCCAGGAAACCCCGCCGTTGATCGTGGTAACCACCAGACCGCCGTCGCCGACCGCCCAGGCGCGGCTGCCGGTCCCGAATTTGACCGCGTGGAAACCGGAAATGCCATAATCGGTCATCAGGTTCTTATTGATATTCCCTTCGGAGACCACGGCGATACGCCCCAGCGCTCCCGCGATTAAACCGCGGTCGACTCCGCGGAAGTCCCCCGCCCGCCAACCGCGGACGCGCAACCCTGTTGCAGGGGTCCAAGTCTTTCCACCGTCGGTCGTTGTGAATAGGCCCGTCGGAGAATTCGGATCCGCATCCCCTGCCATAATTCCTTCTTTGAGGCCGAAGAATTTGAGCCCGTAAATCTGCGGGATCGCGGATTCGTTGGCCACCTGCCAATTCTTTCCGCCGTCGGTCGTCCGCAGAACCACGCCGCGGCTTTGGTGTGTGAAGGGGATCGTACCGCCGCCGGCTGCCCAGCCGATTTGATCGGTCAAAAAACAGACCGATCGCAAGGCAAACGAGACCCCGCTGCGCTGCAGTTCCCAACTCCGACCGCCGTCGGCCGTATGCCAGATGACGCCATGTTCGCCGACTGCCCAGCCGAGGTGGGCGTTGAGAAATTGTACGTCGTGCAGTTGGGCATCATCTTCCACCGGCGCCGGTGTGGGCGCCGCAGTCGACGTAATCTGCCCGAGTCCGGCGGCAAACGCGTGAGGAGTCACCAACGCCGTCAGGGCGCACGAGAGTATGATCGCACAAACAATTCGCAACATGCCGTGGCTCCGCCTATTGAGCACTCAAAGAAACCGCGACGGTCGGCGCACGTCCGCCGCAAAAGCGGGCGGGATTGTATGCGCATGCGGCATCGGGCAAAAGGGCGGATTACGGCGGCCATCTTGAAACGGGCGCAATGCACATTAGTTCGGGTGGCCCAGCCAGAATTGGCTGGGTCGCGTAGCGACAAGAAGCCGCACCATGTACGTCCGACTTACTTGCCGACGCACATGGCGCATCTTCGTGTGCCTAACGGCACCCACGCATTCTCTTAGAGCCGCCCCACGAGGTCTTGCTGCAGGCGCTGCATACCTTCTTGAAACGTGACCTGCGGCGCGTAGCCGAAATCGCGACGGGCTTTCTCGATCGAATAGTAGTGGTCGATGCTCAACTGCGCCGCGAGAAATCGGGTCATCGGCGGCTCACCAGGCAGTCGCAGCAGGCGATAGATACCCTCTAACACCCCGCCAAGTTTGCGGGCCGCGGCCGCCGAGATGCGGCGTTTGACCGGCGGAAGATCGACCAGCGCCAAGATTTGATCGATCCACTCCCACAGATTCACCGGCTCGGGTTCGTTGATGAAATACGCCTGTCCGCCGACGGGTGAGTCCGCCGCGAGTGCATCGGCCGCTTGCAGATGCGCCGTCGCCGTATTCTCGACGTAGGCCATCGAGACGAGATTCTTTCCATCCCCCACACGGCGGAGCCGGCCCGAACGGGCGCGGGCGATCAATCGCGGAATCAGATGATTGTCGCGCGGTCCCCAAATGAGATGCGGACGCAGTGCGCAGGTTGCCAAACCGTCTTGCCCGTTGGCCGCCAGCACCGCCCGCTCGGCCAGCGCCTTGGTGTGCGGATAATGGCAGGCATACTCTTTCGGGTACGGCAACGACTCATCCGCCCCCTTGTGAGGAGCAGTTCCAAAAACCACACTTGGCGAACTGGTATAGACCAGTTTCGGCACGCCGTGCTTTTGGCAAGCGGCGATCACGTGCTCGGTGCCGACGGTGTTGATTTCGTAATAATGCGACCACGGCCCCCACACTCCCGGGACAGCTGCGGTGTGAAACACGGCGTCGATGCCCGCGCAGGCATCCGCCACCGCGCCGGCGTCACGAATGTCCCCGCGATGAAGTTCGACTCCCAGTTCGTGCAGTCGCGGATAATCACCCCGGCAGAACACGCGGACCGCGTCGCCACGGGCGACGAGTTGTTCGGTGATGTACAGGCCCAAAAAGCCGCCACCGCCGGTGACGAGCGCTTTCATGATTTCGCCCGCAACTGCTGTGTCGCCCAGACGCTTAACTTTTCGCGCGCGATCTTGACGTTGTGCCGCACGTCGACCGGCAGCGAGCGGTGGAAGAGGACCGTCTTGATCGAATCGGTCAACGGACTTTCGGCAGCCAAGGCCACCATATCCTCAGCAAACTGCCGCCGATCCGCTTCGTCCTCGGGAAACGCCCCTTCCTCTGGTTCGATGATGATCACCGGCTCTTGCGCCGGGCGCTCGCCGATTCCGACCAGAGCGGAGCGAAACACGCGCGGGTCTTCATTGAAAATCGCCTCGCAACAGACCGTGAACATACGGCCGGCCGGCGTCTCGACGATGTGCGCCTTGCGTCCGCAAAACCATAACCGGCCCCGATCGTCGAAATACCCGACGTCCCCCATACGGTGCCAGAATTCATCGCCGTCAGGAATCTTGGCCGCCCGCGGCGGTTCCGGCCGGCGGTAATACTGCCGCGTGACCACCGGGCCTTGCACAATGATTTCGCCGATCTCGCCCGGCGGGAGTTCTTGAGCGTCGGCGATGCTCTCAATCGGGTCGTACGAAATGCCAATGATCCGCACGGTGATCCCGGCAAACAGTTCGCCCACGCACGTACCGCGCCCCGTGCGGGTCAAAGCAGCGGTCTCGGCCATCACCTCACGGCCGGAAATGGACGCAACGGGCAATGATTAGGTGGCCCCGTAGGGCGTATGGATATCAGCGTCGTCGGAATCGAAAACCTCGTGCATGCGTTCGATCACCCGCACAGGCACCGGTGCGCCGGCGGAGAGCACCCTTTTGAGAGTGGGGATCTTGATTCCCTGTTCCACGCAATAGCGGCTGACGACGTTCCAAATTGCCGGCGAACCAAAAGCCTGCGTCACGCCGTGGTCCTCGACTGCTTCAATGATCTTTTTCGGATCGACCTTGGCCGGCCGCGAAGGATCCATGTCGGGAATCACCGTGGTGACGCCCATCGCGGAATTGAACAGCGCAAACAGCGGAAAACCGGGCAGGTCGATTTCGCCTGGTTGGATGTCGTAAAAATCGCGAATGTCGTCCACCTGAGCGGCGAACATCCCGTGTTCGTACAGCACCCCCTTCGCCGGCCCAGTGCTGCCGGAAGTAAAAATAATCGCCGCCGGGTCGTTGGATTGGATGCGCGGAGCATCGAGCGGCGTCCATTCACCGCCCAACAACTCGCTGTAAGTCAATCCGCCCCAAAACCAGCGCCGGTTGCCGACGGTCACGTTGAATCGGGCGTGGGGCACCTTGGCCGAAAACAGCATCCGCGCCGCATGAGCCAGCGGAATCGCGACCATGCCATCGGGATCAACCTGTTTCAGGCAGCGGAACACGTTCTTGATCCCCATGCCGGGATCAATCAACACGGCCACCGCCCCGGATTTGAACAGCGCGAACGTCAGGGCGATGAACTCTAGGCTTGGGGGCACAAACAGCACCATGCGGTGCCCGGGTCGCACCCCCATGTCGATCAACCCCCGCGCCAGCCGGTCGGTTTCGCGTTCGAGTTGTTCAAACGTCAAATGTGCATAACTGACCCGCCCCTGCGCGTCGCGGCTTGAGGGAAACACCACGGCCCGCTGATGCGGATAACGTCCGGCCACCGCGGAGACCTTGGCAGCGATATTGCCCGATTGAATCGGTGGAATGGTAGTGGTCGACACGACGCGGAACTTGGCAGATTGAGAGGACGGAAACGGATCGGTAACTGGCGAAGATGGTCGCAGAATGTTGCGCGTGAGGCAAGTGACCGTGCGTTTGAATCGGGGTTCCTGATTAGCCACGGATGGAACACGGATAAAACACGGATGTTCGCGGTTGAAATCGCGAATCCCAAACCGACGGCTTGCCGACGTGCGCGGCGATAGTTGTTGAGAACGATATTGCGGAGCTCCAACGGACGATTCACTCGTTCCCAAGCTCCGCTTCGCTGGCGTGATCTACATTCGGCGACAACACCTATCGACTCGAAGCAGAGCTTCGAGAATGCCGATTGCCAAACGGAGTTTGGGAACCAGTGAAGAACCCTCACCCATAAAACTGCCCCACGTCAAAAACCCGCAGCGTCACTTCCGAGTCCCGTTTCCA
>CALFYU010000263.1 GCA_937952455.1 uncultured Planctomycetaceae bacterium | reverse complement strand
GTTGCCCTTCGCACTGGGGAGACAGATCAGATTCCCATTCCTCGCCACAAATCCCGCCTCATCTCCCACCCATCCATCGAGGTTCTTACCGTTGAACAGACTGACGAAACCCGCTTGGTCTTCGTCATCCGGCTCCGCTTTGGCCTCGCCTCCACTTAGCTCCATGATCTCCACGTCGCGAAACAGCGCATGGCAATTCACCCCGCCAAGTGCCGGGACACCTTCGCTGTAGGTACTGTCGTGGATGTCGACCACCGTTTTACCGTCGACGTAGACTGTGATATTGTCCCCCACGGTCGCCAGAGCCCACTCGAAATAGTCATGGAGCGGCTGCGACGCCGAATGAAATTTCAGACTCTGCCAATCGCCTGATCCGTCGGGCGCGGCGTTCATTCCTAAGGAAATCGCATTCCACCCACCAAACGTCACCCCGTAACCGGCCCCTTTCCGCGTTCTACGAAGCCACAGGCTCGGGTGACCACCGCTGAGCTTCTTGACCTTTAAACGAATGATGGCGTCGCGAAGCGGCTTCGCCCCGATCAGGTGCATGCCGGTCCCGTTCAGTTCGATGACGCCCTCCTTGAACGTCAGATCCGGGTCTTTCGAGCCGGCCATTTCGGCCGCCGACCGCAACACCGGCTGCCACTGGCCGCTCAGCAGATGGGCATAGTCCGGTTTGTCTGGCGCGTCAGGACGAGGATTCGCATCGGGTTTGACCACAGGCGGCAACACTGCTGCTTGTCGGGATGTGTCCTCCGGGCGAAACGGCCCGTTTGTCAGGTCCATGATCTGCACGTTGCGGAAATCGGACTTAGTACGCATCACGCCGAGGCGCGGCAAGCCGACTCGATGGGAGGAATCGCGGACATCAAGGGTTTTCTTACCGTCCACATAGACTGTCAACCGATCCCCGACCGCTGCCACGGTCCATTGGAAGAAATCCCTGTGCTCCTCATCGGTGAATCTGACTTGCAAGTCCTTCCACTTATCGAGCCCCGGAGCATGTTTGCCGATGCCAAATCGTTTGAAGCCGTCGAAATACGCGCTATAGTCACCGGTAGCGTTCTGCCTGACCGTCATTCCGGGATGCCCGCCACCGTGATGCTTTTTCACCTCCGCACGAATGATCACGTCCCGGTACGGCCGGCTGCCGACGGTTATGCCTTGTTTGGGACGGAGCGTGGTCATGCCGTCGGTGATCATCAATGTGCCGCCATCCGCCGTCAGCGGAATCTGCTGCCAGTAGCCTTTGAGTAGCGCGTCATACTCGGTCGGCCGACGCTCCGCAGTCGGACCTCCCAGCGCGGCCAACGAACCAAATACGACGTTCTTGCGAGCGATTAACGATCCGGAGCCGATGGTATTGTCGCCGAAGATACCCCACAACTTGGGAAGCTCACGGGCGGCGGCCGGCAGGTCGTTGATCACGGACTTTGTGTCGACGGTCGGCAGCTTTCCCGAAGCCTTTTCCGCACCGTCAACGAAAATCCAAAACCGGTCCTGCTTCAGTTCCACGCGATAGGTGTGAAATCGATCGGTGGTATTCATTACGATTTCACCGATGGGAACGTTTTCATTTTGCCCGCCGTGCAGAAAAATTCGGTCTTCGTGGGCGTACAACGTCGCCAGACGTGACCGGTTGGGAGTGTATTCGCGCAACTCGATCAGATTCGCGCCCCGCGTTTTTGCCGAGTGTTCTTCGCGGCGAACCTGCGCGGTCGTTTCCATGAACACACCCGCCTCCACCGGCGCACCGCCAGCAGGAATGGTTGCTTCCCAATAGCTGCGCCCCTTCAGCGTCGCGTCATGCACAAGTTCGCCGGATTGGACCGACGCTGAGCTGCCGTCCGCACCCGTTCGGTGAAACTGCCAACCGGCGGAATCAGGCAATTCGCCGCCGGCCGCGTCGTAGACCAACACCAGCGGATTCTTATTTTCTGGGTATCGCGGATCGGAAAAATCGTCGGCTCCCCGTAAGACCGTCGGGCCTCCCTCCTCCGCCAGGCTTCCGAAACCCACTTCTAAGTATTCTGTTTTCGACGAGGACTCAGCCCCGAACGTGTCGCCGAATTTTGCATCGAGCAAGGTGATCGCCCCCGCGTCCGCGTCGCCGACGGTCAATTGCGGAGCCGACGCGAATCCCTTCAATTCGCCGTCGACCAGCAGCCAGTAGGTGTCATCCGCCAACTCGACTCGATAGGTGTGGACGCCGTCTGTCGGATTCATCGGAACATCGAGCAGCGCTTCGCCTTTCGCACCCTGTAACGTGAGGCCGCCGCCACGGGCCAACAGCGACGCTGCAAACCGCGCCTCACCGTTTTTGAGGGCAATGTCGGCCAATGTGACTCCGGCGTCAGTCGACGCATGGCTTTCGTCAACCAGCCGCGCCTTGGTTTGCATAAACACGCCGGCGGAAGCAGTCTCGGGAGCGATCAGTGCAGTCGCCGTCCAGAAACTGCGTCCGGCGCCCGGTGCGTCGTGCAAAAGAAAATTGGCCTCGACCGACGCGCTGCCCTCCTTGATCTCGTCGTCATGAAATGTCCAACCGGTGTGCTGCGGGAGTTTTCCGGAGGAAGCGGAATAACTCGGTACGTCGCTAGTTGCTCCTCCGAAGCTCTTGTCAACATGGTAACGAACCCATTTGGCCCCCGCGATTTCGCCATGATATCCGTGGCCCGACACATCCGTCAGTTTGCTGCCGTGGCCATCGTTGAAGTGGTAGAGCGCCACCGTATGATCAT
This sequence comes from uncultured Planctomycetaceae bacterium, assembly GCA_937952455.1. Lineage (GTDB taxonomy): Bacteria > Planctomycetota > Planctomycetia > Planctomycetales > Planctomycetaceae > Symmachiella. The sequence continues at coordinate 7,887 of CALFYU010000263.1, read as the reverse complement.
CAGGTTCGAATCGCTTGCGGGGCGCAAAGGGGCCGTGATAGCGGGCCGTATCGGATATCCTCATCTCAAATACTTTTCCGGGAGGTGAGTGAAGGCTCAATCCCAAATTCCAACGGGGCATCATTTCGAAAGTCGCGGGAAGCATTGAACCGTTGCGTGAACGGTCTTGCGAGTTGAGATACGTCTTCTTACCTTGCCGCGCGCCGTTTACGTAGAATTCCAATCGGTTTTCGTCAACGACGACGGCGAAGTGCACTGGCTGATCGAGCGGAATGGGCGCAAGCTGATTCTGAGTAATGGACTCGGTATTCGAAATAAACATCCACGGTTGCCATTGATCATCATTCCGGACCAGCAACAGCCCGGAGAGCTTGAGGAGGTCGATCTTGCCTGAAAAGGCATGCGGCTGCAGCCAAAGATCGACCGTGAGTGGGCCTTTCATGTTCTGGGGAAATGTCGGAAACGTAACTTGGTCCTGCGCCGCGTCGAATTCCAACGACATGGCGTTGACGAAGGAGTCTCTCTCGTCGGGTTCAGACGATTTGTCTTTTAATGTTGCGGGCCGAGGAACGCTGCGAACGACTCGAAAGCCGTTGTAGTTGTGCTTGTCATTGGGGCTTATGCGGCGCCATCCGCGGTGGGATGACGCAAAGAGATCGCGCGTATTCCACCTAAAAGCGCATCCGCGTATGACGCGAACTGTCCCGGCCGCGGGGCCGGTCGGATCAACAGTGATAACCTTGCCGCTGGGGTATTCTCCGTACCAATCCCCACACCACTCAAAAACGTTTCCCGTCATGTCATGGAGGCCGAAGGGGTTGCCAGGTTTTTCGCCAACGAGGTGAGTCCGTTGATCGCTGTTCGTGCCCGTCCAAGCGAAACGGTCCACTGCGCGCCAATTGTCACCATGGAAGTAGATGCTCTGGGTCCCGCCACGGCAGGAGTATTCCCACTCCGCCTCGGTCGGCAGACGGTAACCATCTCCTCCGATGGTCGTCCCGCCAGCCTTGTAGTATGGAGCCAAGCCCTCCTTTTCGCTCAAGAGATTGCAGAACGCGATCGCGTCATACCAAGTGACGGACTCCACGGGAAGACTCGCAGATCCCTTGAAGTGACTCGGATTGGTGCCGACGACCGCTTCGTATTGCCCCTGAGTGACCTCGTGCGTGGCGGCATAAAACGCACGTGTGAGGCGCACCTTGTGAGCCGGACGTGCATCCTTCAATCCTTCAGGGGCACTCTCAGCGCCCCAGCCCATCACAAATTCGCCTGGCGGTATCAGTGTCAGCTTCATACCGACCGAGTTGGTCAACTCGACTGGCGATTTGAGGTACTTCGACCACTCCTCGCGGTTCTGACGAATGGCGGATGCGTCAAACGGGGCCACCATCAGTGGCGGGGCGCCGTCGGCGGTGGATTCTCCTGGGAACTTGGATCTGACTTTGACCGTCACGCGACCGGACGACGTGACAGAGACTTCGCCGTCCTTTGCGGTCACTTCGGCTTCCGCGTCGGAACCTTCGGGGGTGACCTTAACAGTTGTGCCATTACTCTTAATGATGATCACCACGCCCAATAATAGGCAAAACAGCACACCGCCCGCCGCCACAACCCGGCGATCCAACGTCTTCCACCACGGCGGCTCCCCGCTCGACACTTGCGTCCGCTTCGGCAGCGACGCGAGCTCTTCAAACTCATCGTCGTCGACCGCGACGCCTTCCACCGCATCGGCCGCGCTATCGAGCTGCGCCTGCAACTGCGCGTCATAGGCCGCCTTCTTCTCGGGGTTCAACAAGCATAACCGGGCGGCGGCGAGTTCGTTGAGCAGTTTTTGCGACTCCGCCGCGTGCGGACCGGCAGCGATCTGGTGCAGGTAGCTCATCTGCCGTTCGGCGGCGGTATCAATCACATCCCCGTCCGCCTCGAACAGATGTAAGCCCAATAACCGATAATAGTGCGGCGGCTGCTCCTCCGGCGGAATCCCCAGCCACTTGTGGTAAGGGTCGAAACCGGGCTTTTTCGTGGGCTTACGCTGCGTTCGCTTCTTCTTCGCAGGCGGTTGCACGGGCAACGGACCGCTGTCGGCCACCGACTTCAACACCCCCACTTCCCGGGAATCGCTCCCCGTATCCCCTTCCGCTGCCCGTAAGGCACGCAGGTACTCCGCCAAGGCGTCGGCGAACGCCGCCATCGACGGATAACGCTCCGACGGATCCTTGGCCATCGCCTTGAGACAGATTGTCTCCAATTCAGGATCGACGTCCGCCTGATGTGCCGAAGGTGGCTGCGGCTGCTCGTATAAGATTTGAGCGAACACTTCGGCGACAGCGCCGCGAAACGGTCGGCGGCCGCACAGCAGTTCGTACAAGATCACACCCAAGCTATAAACGTCCGACGTCGGCCCCACGTCCTTCGAGTTTCCACGGGCCTGCTCGGGCGGCATATAAGCGGGCGTCCCCAGGATCGCTCCGCTATGCGTCAATTGTGCCTCGTCGCCGGAAACTTTGCGGGCCAGGCCGAAGTCCATGACGACCGGCTCTCCCTTTTTGTCGATCATGATGTTCGACGGTTTCAGGTCGCGGTGCACAACACTCTGCTTGTGGGCTTCTTCGAGTGCTAGCGCGATCTTTCGAACGGCAGCGGCAATCTTGCGGTGGCTGATCTGCTTAGAATTCGTCAGCACCGATGAAAGCGGTTTGCCCGAGATGTAGGACGTGGCGATGAAGTCGTCGTCGCCGATCTTGCCGAAGTCATAGATCGGGCAGATGTGCGAATGACGTAACGTGGCGGCGGCGCGGGCTTCCTGGAGAAACCGTTCGACGTCATCTTGAGTTTCTAATACACCGGCGCGAGGAACCTTGAGCGCCACCTGCCGATGCAACTGGGGATCGTAAGCGCGATAGACCGTTCCGAACGCCCCTTCTCCAAGCTTCTGGCGGATTTCAAATCGCCCCAGATTCCGCGGCGTCCCTTTTGACGTGCCGACGACGGTCGTCCGGTTGTCTTGAGACGTATCGATCGAAGCGTCTCGGAGACTAAACGTCGGCGTCTGTGCCCGCGTGACTTCCAGCGAACTGTCAGCGGCCGGTTTGTTGTAAACGGAATCCAGCACGTCGGCCACGACGTCGGCATACTCCGCGAATCGCGCGGCGATCGACTCTGGGGAGACGGGCTGCCCCGCTTTCCGCGTCAATTCGACTTCGACTTGCAACAGCGCGCGGAGCAACTCCGCGACCTCGGCCCCGCTGGCGCGGGTGAGGAACTCTTCGATCCGCGGATTCTTGGCCGACTTCCAGTCCTGCTCGAATTGATCGCACAGACTATCGATCTCTTGCGCGGCGTCGAGTGACTGTGTCTTCCGTTCTTCGGTCATTTCCTCGCCTTTTCGTCATCGGCGTGACGGCCAGGGAGCGTGAAGCTGCCGCATCGATCCGGCAGAGTCACCGTCCGGTCCCCATCTGTTCATTCCCAACGGCCCGGCGATTCCGACGAAAAAAATCCGAGCCTCCAATATTTTTTGCCGATTTCGCCGTGCCCAGCAGACCGTCGGGCCCTAATCTTCGACTTCCCGCTGCCAGATCAGACGGATCAGATTCAGCTTGCGCTCCACCTTACGTTCGGTACAGTCATGCAACTCGGCGATCTCCCGATTCTTGTAACCCATAATCCGCAGCAGAGCAAAAGCCCGCGGTTCCTCATCCAATTTCATCAATAGCTCTTCGCAGACGAGGTCGAACTCCTCCGACGCAACGGCGCCAAATTGCTGGTCGAGGCTGAACGCTTGGCCGTCCGGATTTCCGAGTCCGGCGAGAACAGACTCGGCATAAACTCTTCCCCCCCCGCGTTTTAGAGCGCGCTCCCGTTCGATCTGTTTGAGCGCTTTGCGGACGGTGATCGTAGCCAGTAGATTCCAGACTTCGTTGCGGTCCAGATCCCCGCCGAAATCGCCCCGCTGTGCGCGTTGCCAGAAGCTCGCAAATGCGCTTTGCGCCGCATCCTGTTCATCAGCAACCTGCGACGGGCTTCCCGCCAGCGTCTTGCGGGCCAATCCCACCAAGCGGGGGAAAAACTCATCGAGCAATCGGCCGGCCGCGCTGCGGTCACCCCCCCGCAGCCTGTCGAAGAATTGCGTGATCGAGCCGTCGCTGGAGTTCGCCATAAGCCCCGTCATCATAACCCATTAGAATGCGCCCGGCCCGACAGCAAACGTGATCCGCGTAGCACGGGACACACGGGAATTATCGTGAGCGACTGATTTGATCCGTGCGTCCCAACTCTCGACGATACCGTAAGATGGGATGATTCGCCACAGAAATTCGGAATCTTTGTCGGGACGGCGCACGTAATTCGCATATCCTAAATAACAAGCGGCGCACCTCAGCCTTTCCCAGTTGTTCCGACGCGAGGATTGAATCCGGTTTGCGGCGCGCTTGTTTCCTCTTTAGACTGATTTGACAAGAAGTACGACAATTCTCACCAGCGATGATCACGCACGCACCGCCACTCACGTCTAACGGCGAACTGGACCACTCGATGTCGCAATCACGCCAAATTCCCATTGGGATCGATCTGGGGACTACGTTTTCGGCGGTGTCCTATTTGGATGCATCCCGGCGTCCCTGCATGATTGTCAACAGCGAGGGAGACCGCGTGACTCCGAGCGTAGTTCTTTTTGATGAATCTTCCGTCGTCGTGGGTAAAGAAGCCGTCAAAGCGGCCGGCATGGAACCGGAGCGAATCGCCGACTTCGCCAAACGCGATATGGGCAGCCCGCACTATTCGCGTCCGCTGTTGGGGGAGCAGGTCCCGCCGGAAGTGATCCAGTCATTGATCCTGGAGAAATTGAAGCGGGACACCGAAAAAGCGCTCGGTCCAATATCTGAAGTCGTGATCACCGTCCCCGCGTTCTTCAACGAGCCGCGCCGTAAAGCCACGCAGGACGCAGGACGTCTCGCCGGACTCGAAGTCCTGGACGTGATCAACGAACCGACCGCAGCCGCCATTGCCTATGGCTACCGCCAAGGCTTCCTGGACGATCAGGGCGCCGCCCGGCAGACCGAGCGGATTTTGGTATACGATCTGGGAGGCGGGACGTTCGACGTTACATTGATGGAGATCGACGGCAAAAATTACAACACGGTGGCCACCGCCGGCGACGTCTATCTGGGCGGCCTGGATTGGGATCAGCGGATCGCCGATTACGTTGCGGAACAGTTTCTCTCGAAATTCCGGGGAATCGATCCCCGTCAAAACCCCAGCGGCCGGCAACGGCTGTTGCGCGACGCCGAAGACGCCAAACGGACACTCACCGCCCGCGAAAAGGCGATGATCCATTTCGAGTACGGCGGCGAGGGGCTGCGAGTCGAATTGACCCGCGAACAGTTCGAGTCCCTCACAGCTGATCTTGTGGAGCGGACGCTGTTCACCATGCGCAAAGTTCTCAAGGACGCCGGCGTCGGTTGGAGCGACGTCACCCGACTGCTATTGGTCGGAGGTTCCAGCCGCATGCCCATGATTCACGACGCGGTTGAGCGGGCTTCGGGATTGCCGATCGATCGTTCCTCGTCGGAAGACGAAGCAGTGGCGCAAGGGGCCGCGATTTATGCCGGTCTGTTGCTCGCGACGCGCGACGGTGAACCGCCATCGATGCAGATCAAAAACGTCAACTCGCACAGCCTGGGAGTTTTGGCCCAAGACCCGCAGACCGGGCGTCCCAAGAATTCGGTGATCATCCCGCAGAATACCGTGCTGCCCGCGGTGCAGGGACGGCGGTTTCGGACGTCCAAACCGGCGCAACGGCAAATTGCGGTCAAGGTGATCGAAGGGGGCGACTCGTCGGGAAACAACGCCACGCCGATCGGCCGTTGCTTGATCGATAATCTCCCGCAGGACCTGCCGGCAGGGACGGTCGTGGAAGTCATCTTCCAATATGCGGCCAACGGCCGGCTGCGCGTCCGTGCCCGCGTGCCAAGCATCGACCGCGAGGTCGCGATGACGATCCAACGCGATTCGGGCCTCACCGAAGCGACCTTTCGTCAATGGCGTAAAAAACTCTCCAACGCGTCGGGCCCACTCGGCTTTCAGGAACCCCAAACGCAACCAAAACCATGAGGCGACGCGATGAATTGCCTGAAACAAGATTATCGAAAGATGACGCTAGCAGCCTTGTTGGCGTTCTCGGTCGGGATTGCCGTTGCGGAATCCGTCCGGGCACAAGGCAATGCCCCGCCGCCGCGCCCTTATCGCAATCTCAGTTTGGGTTGGGGACCCTATTGGGGATGGCGAGGTTTTTACGGCCCGGGCGACGCCATTTCCAACCGCATCCACGCACAAGCCAATTGGGTGCGCAGCGTCGGTGAAAGCGCCGTACGACACGCGGAAGCGCGTGAGATTCGTGCGGACGCATTTCGCAAGGAAATTGCAAACTCCGTTGAATACGCCCGCGCTTATTGGGAGAAAAAGGAAATCTATCGCGCCGCCAAAATGCGCGAGTATACGGCCCCCTTGGACGCGGCCGACCTTCGTAACAACCTCACCTGGCGGCGATTGAAAGACCATCCGGAACTCAACGGCCCGGCGATCGTCAACGGCAAAGCACTGAATTTCCTGTTGGACCGTCTCTCGGCCGGGTTGTTGGCGACACATTATTCGCTGGCGGATTTCGACGATGCCCTGCTCAAGCGTCTGCAGCTCTCACCGGACGTGTTATCCAAACTCCGACTCCGCGAGGATGTCCCAGGCGGCAACGGATTGGTATTTCAGGCCAACAGCGGAGACGCGTTGGACATCGCCGGGTGGCCGTTTGCCTTGCGCGATGAACATTTTGCGAAACAACGTGAAGAATTCGAACAGGCGCGAAATGATGTCGTCCAAGCCGGCCGCGACGGCGGGACCGTGGATAATGCACTCATGAAGCGGTTGCTGCAGGCGCACGATCGGCTCGACCGCGAGTTCTACAAATACTACACAAAAGAACGTCGCACACAGGCCGGCGGCAAATACTTTCACCAGTTCTTGACGTCGAAGCGTTTTCTGCAAAGCTTGGCCGGAGAACTGGCGCGGCTGCAGGAATTGGGAGGTGACGCCGCATTGGACGATTCGACCCGATTCGAAGGCGACAACCTCGTCGCCCTGGTGAGTCACATGTCGCGCCACGGATTGGAATTCGCCCCCGCACGCCAGGGGGATGAGTCGGCCTATCATGAAACATTCTATATCATGCGTGACCTGTACCTGACGTCGGCCGACCACAACGATGCGGACGCCGCCAAGTGATTTTCTCGTCATCCCCCGACGACGACCGAAACATCCAGTCGTCAGTCAAACCGCAGCGAAACGAGTTGGAAACAGATGGCCTTTCGAATTGCGACCGAATCGGGAATTATCATCGAAGTGGACGGGAACTCGGCGATGATCGGCGGCGCCGAAGGGTGCACAATCCGTCTGCCTAACGACGACCGACTGCAGCCGCAGCATGCCATGATCAAACGGGTCGCCGGGCGGTGGATGATCGAAAGCGAAGGGGACCATCTGATATCCGCCTCCGGTTCCCCTCCGGCCCGCGTCCACTGGCTCAAACCGGGCGACACGATTCGACTCAGCGCGGCTGGTCCGGAAATACAATTTGAACCGCCGGCAACAACGGCGGCGCAACCGACGCCTGTTATGGCAGGTAGTTCTCCCCCCACTTTGGCCCCGACCACTCCGCCGCCAGTTACCGTTGCAACGGACGATGCAACTCGCCCCACGACAACGACGTCCGAAAAGTCGACGCGACAACCGGCACCTTGGCTCTTCGGCAGCGCCGCGGCGACCCTTCTGGGATTTTTGGTCCTTGGGACGTTGTGGGCCACCGGCGCGTTTCAAAGGGAACCGGCTTTAGTCACA
>CALFYU010000262.1 GCA_937952455.1 uncultured Planctomycetaceae bacterium | reverse complement strand
CCTCCATCACCTGGGCCCCGTGCACCACGAATGCGCCGACACGACTGCGGAAACACTCAGCGACGGCAAGCCGGGATTGGTGATTTCCGTCGACCGCACCGCCAGCGAAGACCTGTTGGCGATCGTCAACGAGGTCAAGGACTACGTCGCCCGCCAGAAGGTGCCCCAAGGTTACGAACTCCGCACGTGGCGCGACAGTTCCGTGGAAGTACGGGACCGAATGGAGTTGTTGTCCCGCAACGGACTGCAGGGACTCGCGCTGGTGTTCATCGTGCTGGCTCTATTTTTGGAATTGCGGTTGGCGTTTTGGGTGGCCCTGGGCATTCCGATCGCCATCCTGGGCGCCGGCGCTGTGCTGCTGTTCGCCGGGCATACGCTAAACATGCTGACGTTGTTCGCGTTCTTGTTGGCGCTGGGCATCGTTGTTGACGATGCAATCGTCATTGGGGAGAACATCTATGCCCACCGCCTGCTAGGCAAAACACTGCTTCAGGCGGCCATCGACGGCACGGCTGAGGTTGTGCCGGCCGTCATCGCCTCGGTGGCGACCACCATCATCGCCTTCGTGCCGCTGATGTATGTCTCGGGCGTGATGGGCAAATTCATCGCCGTGATGCCGTTGGCCGTGATCGCCATGCTGGTCATCTCGCTGATTGAAAGCACCTTTGTCCTGCCTTGCCACTTGGCGCACAAACGGGGCATGTTTTTGATGATCGTGGAGTGGTTGCTCTATCCGCTGCGCCCCTTGGCGATCGTGTTCGGCTGGCTCAATCGCGGATGTGTATGGTTGTTGGATTGGTTCATCGAGAACATCTACACGCCGACCCTTCGCAAGTCGGTCAATAACCCGGCCATCGTGATCAGCCTCGCCATGTCCATGATGTTGATCTGCTTCGGCCTGATCGCGGGGGGCATCGCCCCCTGGAGCATTTTCCCCAAATTGGACAACAAGACCATCGAAGCCCGCGTCGTCTATCCCGACGGAACGCCCAGTTCGATCGCCGACGCCGCCACAAAACGGATGGAAAAAGCCATCCTGGAAATCGATCGGAAGTACGCTGAGCAGGGTATGCCGCTGATCGAGGTGCGCCGCCGCACCTTGGGAAGCGTCAGCACCGAAGGCCCGATTTCGCAGGGGGGGCAGTCGACCGGCAGCAACGTCGGCGAAGTCACGATCGAACTCGTCCCTCCCGAAGAACGGTCCCTTGTGAGTCTGAACATTGTCAAGGAGTGGCGCGAGGCGTGCGGCGAATTCCCCGGGGCGCAGAGCGTCTCGTTCCGCAGTCCCAGCATGGGCCCCGACGGCATGCCCATCGAATTCAAATTGCTCGCCGACGAGTCGAACTTTGAATCGCTGGAGGCGGCCGTCGAAGAATGCAAAACGCAATTGGCCAAATATCCCGGCGTCGCCGACGTGTCGGACGATTCGACGCCCGGCAAATGGGAATTTCAGATCAAAGTCAAAGAAGACGCGCAAGCCATGGGCGTCACCGTGGGAGACCTGGCCGACACGGTGCGCAACTCCTATTACGGCGCCGAAGTCATGCGGCTGCAACGGGGCCGTCATGAGGTGAAGCTCATGGTCCGCTATCCCAAGGACGAGCGGCGCTCGCTGGCGAATTTTAAAGACATTCGCATTCGGACCGGCGACGGCTCCGAGCGGCCGTTGACCGAATTGGCCGACATCACCGTCGCCCGCAGCTATGGGGAGATCAACCGCATCGACCAGATGCGGGCGATCACGATCCAGGCCGACATGGACGAGCAATTGGGAAACACCGCCGATACGATGCGGGCCTTGCAGACCGACTACATGCCGCAATTGCTGGAAAAATATCCCGGCATTTACGCGCGTTACGAAGGCGAGGCCGAGCAGACACAGGATTCGGTGACCAGCATGTTTCAAGGATTTGTGGTGGCTGTGCTGGGCATGTTTGTCCTGCTCACCGTGCAGTTCCGTTCCTACCTGCAGCCGCTGTTGATTCTGGCGATCATCCCCTTCGGAATGATCGGCGCCGTCGGCGGGCACGCGATTATGGGCTTGCCGATTTCGCTGTTCAGCCTGTTCGGCCTGGTGGCCTTGACCGGCGTGGTGGTGAACGATTCGATCGTGCTGGTCGACTTCATCAATCAGCATATCAACGACGGGCTTTCCTTGCATGAGTCGCTTGTAGACGCCGGGCGGCGCCGTTTTCGACCGGTGCTGCTGACTTCGGTAACGACGGTTGCCGGCTTGGCGCCCATGCTGATGGAAACCTCGTTCCAAGCACAAATCCTGATCCCCATGGCGGTCAGCTTGTGCTTCGGCCTGATGCTGGCGACGGCACTCGTGCTCTACCTGGTCCCCGTGTTTTACTTGGTGTACTACAAAGCCACCACTTGGTTCGACGCGATTATGCGGCACGACGACGACATCGAGGACGAACCGGCCGCCTCACCGGAATCCCCCGTTCGCAAGCCGAACTTTGTCAGCGCCAACCAAGAGTCCTGGAAGGACGGCGACGAGGAGCCGGAAGTTGCCGACGAACCGGCGGTCATCCGATGAATTCTCGCCCAACTGGTGGCGGTAGGCAGATTCTGTACGTCGATGGAACACAATTGGGAGGCGCTCGCAAAGACGCAGAACCGGGGATACGAGCATGACGGCGAGACGCATGTATGCGTTAGGGATCGAAATCGGCGGCACGAAGCTGCAAATTGGGTTGGGATCGCTGCGGTCCGAGACAATCGACCAGTTGTGGCGGGCCGATATCGACGCCCCGCGCGGAGCGGAGCGGATTCGCGAACAGATCGCCGAAGGCGTACGTGAGCTGCTCGAATCACGCGGACTCGGCCGCAGCGACGTGGCCGGCATCGGAATCGGTTTTGGCGGTCCGGTCGATGCGGACCGCGGCTGCACGATGACCAGCCATCAGGTCGGCGGCTGGGACGATTTTCCCCTCACCCAATGGGTCGCCGACACATTGGCCCTGCGGGCCGTCCTGCAGAACGACGCTGATACGGCCGCGCTCGCCGAAGCCCAATACGGAGCCGGACGGGGCTTTGACCCGGTTTTCTACATCACCGTCGGTTCGGGAATCGGCGGCGGGTTGATTCTCGGCGGCAAGATCTATCGCGGCGGCGGCCGCGGCGCCGCTGAGATCGGACATCTGCGTCCCGGACATCTCCCCAAACACCTCCCTTATCCCGGCACGACGGTGGAACAAATCGCATCGGGCTTCGGCATCACCGAGCGCGCCCGGCAGGCGGTTGCCGATCGCGCGGCGGCCGCCTCGTTCGCCGCGGCGCATCACGGGTCTCCCGCGGCGGATGCATTTACCACACCAGCCCCCGAATCGCCGGCGTCGCCGTTGATGGAGTTGGCGGGCGACGATCCCGGCCAAATCACGACCAAACTGATCGCGACGGCGGCCGAGGCGGGGGATCCCTATTGCCGAGGACTCCTCAACGATGCGACCGGCACGCTCGGTTGGGCGGTTGCGCAGGTCATCACGCTCATTAACCCCGCACGGATCGTCATCGGCGGCGGCGTCTCGTTGATGGGGGACGCCTTGTTTTTCGATCCGGTCCGCGCAGCCGCCCGGCGGCATGTGTTCGGGCCGTTTGCCGACGCTGCCGAAATCGTCCCGGCCGCCTTGGGAGAAGAAGTCGTCATCCACGGAGCACTGGCGCTGGCTCGCGATACGTTTGCATGACCGCGACGGTGTGGGGTCGGGAGCCCCGCGCACAACCGGTGCGGAGTCGCCGGAGATCAGTGGCCAAAGTTCGACGCGCGGCGGTCGCACCGGCGTTTGCGTATCAACCCGAATGTCTACGGGCTATTACCTCAAGCCTGTCACCTCGAGCCTCAAGCCTCGGTCACGAAAACATCTGCCCCTCTCCCACCGGGGGAAACGCATTTTGGAAATGCTCCACGTGCGGCGTGCGGCTGTTTTGGGGCCAGACGATGGCGATCACGTCGAAGCGGGAACGCGTTTCCAATAGGCGGTGCTGTTTGAGGTACGCCAGCGCCACGCGGGTCAGTTGCCGCTGTTTGGCGGAATTGACCGCTTCGGCGGGGTGTCCGGCGGCGCTGTCCTTGCGGGTCTTGACTTCAACGAACACCAGGCAATCGCCGTCGCGGGCGATGATGTCGACCTCTCCGAACCGGTTGGAATATTGCCGGGCGATGATCGCGTAGCCCAACCGCTTGAGAAAACGGGCGGCCCGGCGCTCCCCGCGGTTCCCGAACGTTCTGGCCCACCATCCACGCATGACGGTCCCCCAATGCGCGGCCCACGAACGCTGTGGCTGGAGTTACTGCTTTTTCTTCGGGCGGCGTTCGGAGAGTCGCGTGGCTTTGCCGACGCGGTCACGCAGGTAAAACAGCTTCGCCCGCCGCGCGCGACCGTGACGCAGGACTTCCAGTTTGGCGATCTTCGGCGAATGGACCGGGAAGGTTCGTTCCACGCCCTCACCGGCAACGATCCGTCGCACGGTGAACGTTTCCCGCGTGCCGCCCCCCCGCCGGGCGATCACCACGCCGTTGAAGATCTGGATCCGTTCCTTGTCCCCTTCCAGAATCCGCGTATGCACGTCGACCGTGTCGCCGATTTCAAACTCCAACGGCTCTTCCCGCAGGCTCGATTCTTCGACGGCTTTGAGCAATTGATCCATGACTCGATCCCTTACACCTTTACGTTTCGCTTATCGTGCCGGATTGCGTGCGTGCGCCGCAAACTCCAATCCGCCAAGTTTTTATTGAGGGTATTATTATTCCAACAAATCGCTGCGACGTTCTTGGGTTCGTTTCAGACTTTCTTCCGCCCGCCAGCGGGCGATCTCCTGATGATTGCCGCTGAGCAGCACGTCCGGCACTTTCATCCCTCGAAATTCCCGCGGCCGCGTATATTGCGGATACTCCAGACGTCCCGACTCGGAAAACGAATCGTATTTGCTGCTCGTCTCGTCCCCCAACACGCCCGGAATCAACCGGATGACCGTGTCGATGATCAACATCGCCGGGACTTCACCGCCGTTGCAGATGAAATCCCCCGCTGAAACCTCCAGCGGATCGAGGCCTTCCCGAATCCTGTCGTCAAATCCTTCGTATCGCCCGCACAACAACAGTAGCCGTTTCTGGGCCGCCAATTCTGTCACTAACTCTTGATCCAATCGCCGCCCTTGCGGGCTGAGCATGATCAGCTTGCCTGGTTCAGGGGCCGACTGCTGCACCGCTTCGACGCAAGCGAACGTCGGCTCGCAGGCGATCAACATTCCCGGTCCGCCGCCGTATGGTTTGTCATCCACCGACTTGTGAACCCCGGTCGCCCAATCCCGGATGTTATGCCGTTGGATGTCGACCAGCTCCGCGTCGATCGCCTTTTTCAACAGGCTTTGCTGTAGATAGCTCTCGAACAGATCGGGAAACAACGTCAGGATGTCAAACCGCATGTCAAACCATCGCCGGTCGTTGCCACGTGCCGTGCCGGCCGCGCGCCTTATTCGGCGGCCGATTCCTCAACCGTTTCGGCGGCCTCTTCCGCAGGGGCCTCGTCCGTAGCTGCGGCCGATTCTTCGGTGGTTTCCGCTTCAGCCGTTGGTTCCGGTTCGGGCGGGGGCGGCTCTTTGGGCGGTGTCAGCGGCGGAGGCGCTTTCACCGACCCAAACTTGTTCAACTTGACCTTCCGAATCAGGGCCTTGACGTTCTCCGACGGCTGCGCTCCCACCGAAATCCAATAGTCAACCCGCTCCATGTTCAGCGAGACCCGTTGCGACTTGTCGCGGATCATCGGATCGTACGTGCCGATATCCTCGATCGCCTTCCCGTCACGCTGCTTGCGCTGATCCATGACACAGATGCGAAAGAACGGACGATGTCGCCGTCCCAATCGCTTCATCCGAATACGAACTGCCACACACTCCTCCTTAGAGACTGTCTTTGTTTGCCGAGATTATCCTGTTGACTCGCCCCGGTCGAATTGCTCGACTCGCGCCAGAAACGGCGGCGGCGAATGAGTTTCTGTTAGTACGGACCTTCCCCCAAAACGGGGAAACGGTGATTTCAACGAATTTCGCCGAAAACAGCAACCCTGCCGGGGCCGCAGAAGCACAAATTTCCCTAAAATGGACGGTTCTCGGGCCATTTGCGGCGCCGTTTGCGTCCTCCGCCACTCTCGTGCGGTGCGACTCACTTCCGGCGATTCTTTTTTCGCTGCTGTTTGGCGTTTTTGCGTTTGTTCTTTTTCTGCGCTTGCAGCTTGCGTTTATCCTGCGGACCGCGCTTGCTCCGCTGCTTTGTCTGGTGGATCTGGGCTCCGGGATTCAACAGGCCGCCCTCGCCCAGCTCCTTGACGGCCCGCATCCGTTCGCGGATCGACATGCCGGCCATCTTCGACATCACCCCCTGCATGCCGTCAAAGTCCTTTAACAGCCGGTTGACGTCCGCTGGGTCAACGCCTGATCCCTTGGCGATCCGGCGGCGGCGGCTGATGTCGATCACGTCGGGGTTGTCCCGCTCGTAGGGGGTCATCGACTGAATTATCCCCTCGATCTGCTTCATGTCCTCGTCGGGATTCATGTCGCCGATCGCTTCCAGCGCGCCTCCCATGCCGGGGATCATTTTCATGACCTCCCGCATCGAGCCGAGCTTTTTCATCTGTTTCATTGTGGAGAGAAACGTGTCGAGCGTGAACTTCCCTTCACGCATCTTCTCTTCGGCCGCCTGCATCTCCTCCTGGTCGAACTTGGCCTGCGCCTCCTCAACCAGCGACCGCATGTCCCCCATTCCCAAGATCCGCTCTGCCATGCGGTCGGGGTGGAATTCCTGCAGTTTATCCAGCTGCTCGCCGACGCCCACATATTTGATTGGTACGCCGGTCACGTGTTTCACGCTGAGCGCCGCCCCGCCGCGCGCATCGCCGTCCAGCTTGGTGAGGATCACCCCGTCGAGTTCCAGCGCTTCGTTGAACGCCTTGGCGGAGTTCACCGCGTCCTGGCCGGTCATGGCGTCGCAGACGAACAAGACCTGCTTGGGATGCAGCCGGTTGTCGATCTGCTCCAGTTCCTTCATCAACTCATCGTCGATGTGCAACCGGCCGGCGGTGTCCAGGATCAGCGTGTCGACATTTCCCGCTGCCTTCGCCGCTTTGAGGCCGTTGCGACAGACGTTGACCGCCGAGTTGCCCTTCGGGTCTTCGAAGTGCACCGGCACGCCAAGTTGTCCGCCGAGCGTCTTGAGCTGTTCAATCGCCGCCGGACGCTGCAAGTCGGCCGCCACCAGCATCGGGCGACGGCCGTTGTTCATCAAATTGCGGGCCAGCTTGCCGCAAGTGGTGGTCTTGCCGCTCCCCTGCAGTCCGCAGAGCATCAGCACGGTGACTTCGTCCTTGCCTCCCAGGTGCAAGGAGTGGTCAACCGGCCCCATCAAGTGGATCAATTCCTCATAGACGACGCCGACGAGTTGCTGTCCCGGGTTGATCGACTTGAGCACCTGGCGGCCGATGGCGGCTTCGGTCACGCGATCGGTGAAGGCCTTGGCGACGTCGTAGGCCACGTCCGCTTCCAGCAGCGCCTGCCGGACCTGGCCCAGGCTCTCGGCGATGTTGCTCTCGGTGAGCTTGGTCTGCCTGCGCAACGATTCCAGCGCGCCGGTCAAACCTTTGGTGATACTCTCAAACATCGCGCTATCCAGTTATTTCAATGGGCGGTTCGGCTTCCCGTCACAGTCTTGGAATGCGGTCAGATCGACCAAGGCAAGGTGCGGGTTGGTGTGCAGATTATTTTAGCAAACCAGTCCGAAACCCCGTGGAGACAGTATTTTCGGACGAATTTGCGAGCCGTTTATTCTAAGAAGGGATGCCGTGATTGACAACGCAGCTCCTACGTGCGACCTCGCATCGAAAGCAGGGTAAACCCTGGAGCTTGGGAGGTTCAGAAAAATTGAGGCTTCTCGGAACTGGCGTGCCAACAGTTTGACACTCGGCCTGGGTAGCGTGACGGGGCTTAGTCGAGATTTGGTTTTGGTGTCTTCTCGCATCCCCACCTTCGGAGCCGTGGCATGACCATTTCCCTGAATCCCTCGCCGGCTGAGGAAAAGGACAAAATCAACGTTTGGCTGGCTGTCGCCGTGGTCGTGCTCTTGATTCTGCTAACGGCCGTCCTGATTGCCCCTTATGTTCGTGTCAGTTGGTCCGGAGATGAGGACAAATTCGCCACGGCCGTCGACGAGTTGAAGGACGTGATCCAGTCCAATCCGTCCGGGGGGATTTCAGCGGAACAACTTAAAGAAATCCTGCAGTCGGTCGCCTGCGAAATGCAAAAAGCGGCCGGTGAGCCGCAGCAGCCGAAAACCGGCGACCTGGAAAAGGTGGTCGAGGCCACAGGTGAGTTGACGCACGCGGTCAAATCGAATCGGTTGAACGCGCAACAACTCGGCAATGAGTTGAGGCCCCTGTTGCTCGAGATCTGCGGGCCGCGACAGGGGGCGGCGGCAACAACAGACGATGTTCCCCCGCAAGAAACAGGCACGTCTCAGAACCAGAAAGGGGAGCGCTGATGACACGCTTGACGACGACCCACCGACGCGAATCCCGCAAACGCGCGCTGCTAGTGGGGATCAATCAATATCCCACCGCTCCGTTGAAAGGGTGCGTAAACGATGCGCTGATGGTCGGCAACATGCTCATCACGCATTTTGGGTTTCTGCCCGGACCCGACATGCGGCTGCTGGTCGATCAGCGGGCCACGAAAGCTGCGATATTAGAGCGGCTGGAATGGTTGGTCGACGGAGCGCGTGCCGGCGACGTCCTGGTGTTTCATTATTCCGGGCACGGTTCGCAGGTCCCCGACCGTGATGGCGACGAACTGGATCACGTCGACGAATGTCTGGTGCCGATCGATCACGACTGGGACGATCCGCTGTTGGACGATGATTTGGACAAGATTATCCGAGGCGTGCCCGACGGTGCCAATTTGACGGTGATTCTCGACTGTTGCCATTCGGGGACCGGCACAAGGGATTTCGGGCCGAAAATTCCCGCGTCCAAGAAACGGTTGCTTCCGCCGCCGGACATTCGCTTTCGGGCCGTCGGCGGGATCACCATCGAGGAAGGGTTCTCTGCCGATTCGGTCACGATGACGTCGTTTCGGAACTTGCCGGTCAAGCAGTTCGGGAGCAGCGTGGAGGAACAGCGTGGGATTTTGATCACCGGCTGCCGAGACTATCAACTCTCCAACGATGCGTTTATCGACGGTGATTATCATGGAGCGCTGACGTATGCGCTGTTTCAATCGCTCGAAGCGCAGGGACCGATGCAATCGTACGCCGCCTGGCATCAGTCGGCGGCGGCGCTGATTCCCGGCTATCAGATTCGCGATCAGGACCCGCAACTGGAATGCCATCACGAGTCTGCCCATTGGCGATTGTTTTCGACGCAGTCGGCGGCGGCCGCGCCCGCCCGCCGGCGGCTGGACACGGCGCGGACGCATGTCGTGTACGTGCACGGCATCTGCCGGCACAATGCGGGGTATTCGGACGATTGGTGGCGGGCGATGCGGCCGTATGTTCCGGACGTTCCCGAAGAGAATCGTCACGAAGTGGTCTGGAGCGATATCGTCACGCCGGAGGTCCGCGGCGCCGCCGGCGACGCCGAAGAGATCGACGAGTTGAAATCAGCGATCCAGGACGTGCTTTACGACCGGGCGATCCGCGCCGCCCTGCGGGCCGAGCCGAGTGAAAGCCGGGCGGTGACGGCGAATTCCAGCGACGCGCGGGCCGTCCTGGGCATTCCCGGTTTGGAATGCATTGACGACTTCTTGAAGTATCTGTTGAGTCGAAACATCCGCGACCGCGTGATTGCCAAGTTTACCGACGTCGTCGAGCCGCTCCTGCAGAACGGTCAGCGGCTGGAGATCATCAGCCACAGTTGGGGGACGGTGGTGGCCTACGAAGCGCTGCATCTGTTGTCCGCCGACCGGCAGATCCCCGATGACGTCGTGCACAATTTCTTTACCGTCGGCAGCCCGCTGTCGATTGGATCTGTGAGACGCAAATTGATTGAGGAATTTCAGCCCGGGAACAGGCCGCGCTGCGTGCAGCGGTGGGTGAATCTCGATGCCGTCCACGACGTCGTCGGCGGTCCGCTGAAAAATGTTCCTTTTCAGGTCGACTTCGAATACCTGAATCTCGCCGCTGTCGGCTGCCGGCCGCTGGTCTCGCCGTGGGCTTGCGCCCACAGCTCCTACTTCCACGCCGACAATAAAGCGGTCCAGCGGGACATCTTTGCCCGGCATATCAATGACGATCTTCCGAGTTCCTGAAAGCGTCCGGTGCGTTACCGGGAGCGGGCCAGGAGATCGAGCAGGTCGTCGTCATCGTCCAGCAGGTTGGCGCCGAAAACAAAATCGCTGCCCGGTCCGGAATCAATAAAGTTGGTGCCGTAGGCGACGATGAAATCGTTTCCGGAGAACGTGTAGATGTAATTCAATCCGCCGGAGTCGCGGACACTATCATCGTGCGCTCCGCCGAGAATTGTGTCACTGCCTTCACGAGTCCGAATCGTGTTACTGCCATCCCCGGCCTCGATAAGATTATTACCGCCGATATCGGAGATATTGTCCTTGCCCGATCCGGTAATGATCACATCGTTCCCTTTGCGGGTGCGAATCATGTTGTCGCCGTCTCCGGCCAAGATCCGGTTGTCGCCGCCCGTGTCAACAATCTTGTCGTCGCCACGACCGGACTCGATGAAATCGTTACCGCCGTTGGTTCTGATCTCGTTATTTCCGTGTCCGGCGTCGATATGGTTGTCCCCACCATAGTCGTAGATGCGGTCCCGGCCCTCACGGCCGAGGATTGTGTCGTCTCCGTCGTACGTATAGGACACATTGTTGCCGCGGCCACCGTCGAAGTAGACGTTGTAGGTACCGCGGTCGCCGACGAACCAATCATCCCCGCCCATGCCGATGAAGGTGATCGTGCCGGGGACTGTGTGTACACCCAACGAAACCCGGTTGAGAAACATTTCGACCCGGTCGGTACCGGGGCGGGTGTAGACGCGGAACGTTTCGTCGGCGTTTGTTCCCGCTACGGCAAAGTTATCACCGTCCTGGATCACGGTGCGGATTCGCATCACACGGCTGTGGGTCGTGACCAGGCCGGTGTCCTTGTTGACGGCGGTGGCACGAATGGTGTAGTTCCCAGGTTTGTTATAGCGTTTGCTGATTGACAGGCCGGAGATTCCGGTTTCAACCCGAGGCGCCGTCCCGTCGCCCCAGTCGACTGTGTAGGTGTATTCGTCGGGCAGGACTGTCGGACCATAGAGCTGCAGTGAGATCACTCGCGGTTGACCGACAACCCCTTTGTTGTCGCCGCGGATTCGCAGAACCGCCGTGTCTTCGCCATACACGCGCACCACACTGGTCGAGGAAAGGCCCTCGTCGTCCACCACCTTTAGACGTACGACGACATTACTTTGTCCGTTTAAGTCTGCGGCTGTGATAAAGGGACGCACGCCCACGGCGTCGTATTGACCGTCGTTGTCATAGTCCCAGAAGTAACTCAGCGTGTTCGCGGCATCGTCGACGTCAAAACTTCCGCTGCCGTCGAGTTGAATTCGATCGCGGATGCCC
>CALFYU010000261.1 GCA_937952455.1 uncultured Planctomycetaceae bacterium | reverse complement strand
TGGGATTTGCTTGATTGGCACGCAGCGCCGTGCACGACGGCAAGCCGTCGGTTTGGGAGTTTGCAATTCCACGCTTGAAAATCTGCGTTTCGTCTGTGTTTGATCTGTGGCTACAAAACAACGGCAATTTGGTCGCGTCAGCGCTAGGATTTCCCGCCGGCTACCTAGAATCGCCGGCGCCGATCCGGTAGTTTGTGTCTGAATATTGGATCCTTTTCGCCTCCCCCACAGTGAAGGAGTCACGCCCCGATGACCAGCACAACCGTCGAACAAATCCTGGTGGTCCCCACCTCGTTGTTTCATGACATCGGGTACTTCGAAGGACTTTCGACCGACGTCGAACCCTATCTGGAAACGCTGCTCGATCCGGTGAATACCAGCTATCGCCCGCGGGATTTGATGGAAGCGGACCCCGATTTTAAGCAGTTGATTCCCTACTGCATTTTCCAACATGCAGGCGAGGTCTTTTATTACACCCGTGGCGGCGGACAAGGAGAGAAACGGTTGCACGCCAAACGCTCGATCGGCGTCGGCGGGCATATCTCATCGGTCGATGAAAATCAGGCCGACTCCCCTTATTTGGAAGGCATGCGACGGGAAATTGCGGAAGAGATACACGTCGAGGCGGCACACACCGATCGCTGTGTGGGGATGCTCAACGACGACAGCAACGACGTAGGCAAGGTGCACCTGGGAATCGTGCACATTTTCGATCTCGAAGAACCCAGGATCCGGCCCCGCGAACAGGACATGCTCGAGACCGGCTTTGCTCCGCCCGAACAGCTGTTGGCCGAAATCGACCAGTTTGAAACCTGGTCGCAAATTTGCCTGCGGGCGCTGTTTCAGTAGTTTTGCCGGTGCCCCGGCCGCCATGTGATCCGATGCTTCACGCCAATCAAACGCCGAAACGCTGTGAATTGTCGACTGCGAAACTGCGGATGGTGTGCGAGCTTGAGCAGGACCGCTGGCGGCACACGATTTCGATTTTCAGTGACGGCGATTGGCGGGATGTGTTGACCTCGGTCGAGGGGACGCCCGAGCAGCCATGTCCTGCCAGTCCGGCCTTCCAGGAACTGCTGCTGGAGGAAAAGAGTCCGCAACTGATGGAGGTCCAACTTTTTGGCCGTTCGGGTGGATGCCTATACGCCGCCGCCGTCGCCGTGGATGAGGCCCGAGAGACGATCGACGTCGATGTTTCCGCGCGGTTTCGGGGCGGGGAATTGCCGGAAACGGTCGGCAGCACCTACGCCGGCGGAGATTGGCACCTGGCGGGTGAGGGGCACGACATGGCGGTTCAGATAAACGCTCAACTGCGACTGGCCGTCATTGGCGCGGCCGAAAAACCGGCCTGTGGCATTCGCTCAGGAGCGGATGGGACCCTGGAAATCGGTTACCGCAACCTCTCTGCGGCAAGTTCATCCACCGGCGGGACGACGCTGCGTTGGCATTACCGGATTTCGTACGGCCAGCTCTCTTGATTTCGCACCCCGGATGACTCAAAATTCCGGCACGCGCACGTTAGAATGCAAGTTCACGATGCAAAATCCGCCGCGAATTTGCACCCATTTTTGCCAGTCCGATCCGACACACCGAAGGCAGACAATGACAATCGAAGAGGCCGAGAAGCTCAAACGGGAATACACCGACAAATATGTTGTCGTGGAGGAAGGGGTCCCGGAATTGGCCCGGTTCGCCACGAAGACGGGGGTCGTCAAGACGGTCAACATGAGCGGCCGTGCGCTGGTGCAGTTCGACGGCGGCGAGGACATCTCCTGGTACGACATCGATCCCAGCTACCTGAAGGTGGTGGACAAGCCGCAACCGAAAAAGTCTGCACCCGCCGAGGCCAAAGAGGCCCCGGCGGCCAAGGAAAAGCCCGCCAAACCGGCGGCCAAGGCTGGCAAGAGTCCGCTGGAAATGGCCCGCGCGCAAGGTGCCGCCGGCAAAGCCAAGGCCTCGGACGGCGATAAACCGCTCTCTCCGCTGGAGCGCGCTCGTGTGGAGGGGGCTGCCGGCTCCGGAAGCAAAGCCGCCGCGAAACCGGCCGCAGCCAAGCCGACCGCGGGGGGTGACAAGCCGCTATCTCCCTTGGAACGTGCCCGCATGGAAGGCGCCGCCGGTTCCGGCGGAAAGGCCCCGGCCGCCAAAAAACCGGCCGCCAAAAAACCGGCTGCCAAGCCCGCTGCCGCCGCAGGAGACAAGCCGCTATCACCGTTGGAGCGGGCTCGCATGGAAGGAGCCGTGGGGTCAAAATCCGAAAAAGCCCCTGCCGAGGAAGCGGCGGCCGAAGAGCCTGTTACGGAGGAAGCTCCCGCTGCCAAAAAAGCCCCCACGACCGGTCCCGACGGCAAACCGCTCTCCAAAATCGAACTTGCCCGCCAACAAGGCGCGTTCAAGGGATAGAGCGCCGGCGATCAACCGAGATCCCCCCTCTCCCCCTGGGAGAGGGGCCGGGGGTGAGGGACATTCAAAGTTGTCCTACGACCGTCCCACCACCGGCGGGACGCATTCAAGCGCCGCATCGCCGTCGGGACGCAGAAAGTCAAAGTCGCACCCCTCGTCGGCCTGCAGCACGTGGTCGATGTACAGCCGCGGATATCCTCGCAAATGCTTTGTTTGTGGCGGTTGCCAAGCGGCGCGGCGGCGTTGAAGCTCCGCGTCGTCGACAAGTAGCTGCAAGCTCCGCTGTGTGACGTCCAACTCGATTTCGTCACCGTTCTGCACACATGCCAACAACCCGCCGGCCGCCGCTTCGGGGGCGATGTGCAGCACGACGGTCCCGTAGCTTGTGCCGCTCATCCGCGAGTCGCTGATGCGGACGACGTCGGTGATGCCCTGCTCAAGCAGTTTTTGCGGCACGGGGATCATCCCCCACTCTGGAAACCCTGGCACCCCTTTGGGACCGGCGTTACGGAGAACAAGCACGCTATTACCGTCAACCTGCAAGTTGGGATCGTTCACACGGGCCAGCATGTCGGTATAGTCCTCAAACACCACCGCGCGGCCCCGATGGTGCATCAGGTGCGGCGACGCCGCGGACGTCTTGATTACCGCTCCCTGGGGCGCGAGATTCCCCGACACGACCGCCAACGCCCCGTCGGCAGCCAGCGGATCGGCCAGCGACTTGATCACTTCGTTGTTGTGGCTCCGCGCACCGGCGATATTTTCACCCAACGTCCGTCCCGTCACCGTCAGGCAATCCAAGTTCAACAAGGTTTCCAGCTCTGCCAGAACCGCTGGGACGCCGCCGGCGGCGTGAAAGGCATCCATCAAGAATTTGCCCGACGGGCTGCAGTTCACCAAGAACGGTGTCTGTTGCGCCAATTCATCGAAACGGCTCAGCGGCAGATTTATGGTCCGCCGGCCCGCCATCGCGAGAAGGTGC
>CALFYU010000260.1 GCA_937952455.1 uncultured Planctomycetaceae bacterium | reverse complement strand
TTACAGCTGTCACGGCGAGGGCTTTGTCTTCTGCTCCGATTTGTGCTGGGCGGCGCCGTTGGGACTGAAGTTCGCTGAGGACGTCTACGCTGCGTCGCGGGCCTGGGAATATTTGAAAGTCTCCGGCGACTTGCTGCGGCCACGCAACGGTTTCTATGAATTGCAGGTCACCGAGGAATTGTGGGAGGCGGCCTACTTCGATCAAATCAGCCTGATTGCCGTCGATCATCCGGCGGACATCGACATCTTCACCAACGAAAAGGTGGGCCCTGCTTCGATTGCCGCACACAAAATCCATACCGTTAGCCGGCCGCGGATTCCTGTTGCGGCCCGGGACAAGCGGAATCGCGACCTGCTCCCCGCTGTCAGCCAAAGGGATGGCCGCTTCGCCAAGCCTTTTGAGCAGCGAATCCGGCAGGGACTGGTGGAAGACCATTATCTGGAACTCGACCTGGGCAACCTGCGGGGCGCAAAGCAGATCATGCTGTATTTGACCGGTTGGGTTTATCCGACCGATACGTCCTTGAATATTCATCTGGCGCGCGACGAAAACCTGCCCACTCCGCGGCCCCCCTCATTGTGGGTTCCCGATGCGGACGGACACTGGCAAGAAGCCATCCCCTATACCGGTTTTCCCGGCGGAAAGACAAAGACCATTGCAATTGACATCTCAAAGGCATTTTTGACCGAGGACTTTCGACTGCGGTTGGCAACCAATATGGAGTTCTATTGGGACGCTGTCTTTTTCACCGTTGATGAACAGCCGGTCGAGATCCGCACGGAGGAGTTGCATTTGCACGCAGCCGACCTGCATTATCGCGGCTACTCGGAAATCGAGCATCCCGACGGCTTTGGTCCAGACCGGTATATTTATGACCGTCTGCAGTCGAATTTCAGTTGGCCGCCGATGCGGGGGCACTTCACGCGGTATGGCGACGTGGCCGAATTGTTGGTCGAGAGCGACGACCGCATGGTGATTCTCGGTGCGGGGGATGAAATGACGCTGAAGTTCGCGATCCCTGTCGCTGAGTTGCCGTCGGGTTGGCGGCGAGACTTTGTGATGTACAACGTCGGCTGGGATAAGGACGCCAATCTGAACACGGCCTACGGACAAGACGTCGAACCGCTCCCGTTCGGCGCCATGAGCGGCTATCCTTATCCCGCAGGCGAAGCCTATCCCCTGACACCCGCCAACCGTGACTACTTGATGAAATACCAAACCCGCACACAGGATGGGTCCCGGTTTTGGCGAAATCTGAACGCGCAAACGTTTCCATGACTTTCCCTGTCGTTTCGGACATTGGGATTTAATGATTTGAATTTGTTTAGTATTTCGGATTTCGTACTTTGAATTTTGCGACCTTGACAACGTGAATTCACAACTCCCCCGTAAGGCCCTAATGATGTCCGCTCGTCAAATTTACCTGTCCGGCCAAATGGTTCCCGAATCGGAAGCCAAGATATCGATTTTCGACAGCGCCGTGATGTTGGGCGATACGGTCACCGAATCGACGCGGACGTTTCGGCACCAGCCCTTCAAGTTGGAGCGGCATATCGATCGCCTGTACAAGTCGCTGAAGGTGACGCGGATCGATCCCGGTCATTCGCCGGAAGAAATGCTGCAAATTTCGCTTGACGTGCTGGAAGCCAATTTGCCGGGACTTGAGCCGCATGAGGATTGCTGGCTGGTGCACAACATTTCTCGCGGCCTCTCCGTGGCCGGCGCCGACCCGACCAGGCAGGTCTCCCCCGCGACGGTGATGATTTTTACCTCGTACATGGACCTGCGCGATTGGGCGGGCTACTACTCGACCGGCTGCCATGCGGTGACGGCCATGAGCCGCGCCGTTCCCTCACAAGCCCTGGACCCCCGCATCAAGAACCGCAGCCGCATGGCCTATACGCTAGCAGAGGCGGAGGTCAAACTGGTCGATCCCGCGGCACAGGGAATCCTCCTCGACATCTACGGCAACGTGGCGGAGAACAAGGGGGCGAACGTGTTTCTTGTCAGCGAGGGGGAAATCCGCACGCCGACGACGGCCAATGCGCTCGCCGGTGTGAGCCGCGAAACGATTTTCGAATTGGCAATGGCGACGTCCCTGCCCATCCGTGAAATGGACCTGCAAGTCTACGATCTGTATACCGCCGATGAGATCTTCTTTACCAGCACGCCGTATTGCATTATGCCGGCCACGAAGTTCAACGACCTCGCCGTCGGGGACGGCACCGTCGGCCCCATCACCCGCCGGTTGCTCGCCGCCTGGAGTGACCTGGTCGGCATGGACATCGTGCGGCAAGGCGAGGAACAGCTTTGTGCCAGTAGGCAGTAAGCAGAGGGCAGTAGGCAGAATTGCTGGGGCGTCTATTAGCTCTTGCTGGCGGGCCTCAAGCCTGTTCCCTCACGCCTCAAGCTTACAGTCGACTGCCTCACCAGCGGCGTCGAACAGGTGCGCCTGAGTGAGATCGGTATGCAGCTGGACGGTTTGTCCGCGCTGTAACTGGTGCCGCGTTGCGGTGCGGGCGACTAGCTCTTGGTCGCCCGATTTGAGGTAGACTAGGCTTTCACCGCCCAAGGGTTGTATGTCATCAACGGTCGCTGGAATTGTTGCGAGGGCATCGTCGGCCCCGGTGATGCGCAGGTGCTCCGGGCGGAGGCCTAGGGTGATCGGCTGGCGATCGGTGGCCGCCCATTTTTCGGTGGTTTCCATGGGCAGCGGCAGCGTGATGTTGCCCGCGCGGAACGTTGTTCCCTCCGTCGTGAGGCGCAATTCTCCCGGCCAGAAGTTCATGGACGGCGTGCCCAGGAATCCGGCAACAAAGCGGTTGGCGGGGCGGTCGTACAACTCCAGTGGCGGGCCGATTTGTTGGATTTTCCCTTCATTCATCACCGCGATGCGGTCCCCCAACGTCATCGCCTCCACTTGGTCGTGCGTGACGTAGACGATCGTCGCAGAGAGTCGGCGATGCAAGTCCGCCAATTCGCGGCGCATCTCGGTCCGACGGCGGGCGTCGAGATTACTTAGCGGTTCATCGAACAAAAACAGGGCCGGTTGCCGCACAATGGCCCGCCCGACTGCAACCCGTTGTCGCTGGCCGCCGGAGAGTTCCCCTGGCTTGCGACGTAATAGGTCCGAGATTCCCAACAAACCGGCAGCCTCATCGATGCGGCGCCGCATCTCGGCGCGGGACACCTTGCGGAGTTTCAGCCCGAACGCCAAGTTCTGTTCGACCGTCATGTGCGGATAGAGCGCATAGTTCTGAAAGACCATGGCGACGTCGCGGTCTTTCGGCGGAACGTCATTCACGCGGCGACCGCCGATGGAGATGTCGCCGGCGGTGATCTCCTCCAATCCGGCGATCATCCGCAGCAGCGTCGATTTGCCGCATCCCGACGGCCCGACCAACACCAGGAATTCGCGGTCGGCGACCGTCAACGACACGTCGACCACGGCGGGGACGTTGCCACCGTATGTCTTTGAAACATGCTGCAGATCGACTTGTGCCACAGAAATTGCACCGCGTAAGGATCGGGGAGAAATGGCTGGGTCTATCTTAGAGGGGGGCTTTCGGCAGGTCAATCGGGCACACCAGGGCGCTCCCTGGTGCGGCAACGCCGCAACTAAAACCGCCGCGTTTTTTTAGCCACGGAGGAAACACGGATAGAACACAGATTTTTCAGGGATAAATTCGCAACCCCAAACCGACGGCTTGCCGTCGTGCACGACGGTCTTTGTTGAACCAAGTGCCCCAATGGAATCTGACGTAAAACAATCGGCCGGATCGTTCGCCGTGAATTTCCGAAACGAGTCCTGAGCCATCGCGGGTGCCACTGGCGGCTTGCCCGCCAGTGCGGTGGTGGGTTGAGTTTTCCATGCGAACCGACGTCCTATGACGTGCGTACTGCTGAACAAGCCAGCAGTGGCCTCCGAAAGAAAGGACCGAAGCGACGACGCTGCGCTGTCGGATAAGAATCTGTGCAGTTTGCCAAACTTCGAACGGTAAGTGGCATTGCAACTCCACCGCCCAAATACAAAAAGCCACTGACGAGATGCCTCGTCAGTGGCTTCCCAGTGGATTGAATCGTCCGGTCTCGAATTATTGTTGGCTGAGGAATTCTGTGATGACCATTTGCAGGCGTTCCGCTTCCGAGGAGAGTCCGTCGGCAGCGACCAACATATCGGCCGAAGCTCGTCCGGCATCGTCGGCGGCTTGCGAGACGCCGGAAATGTTTTCCGTGACCTCCGCGGTGCCTTTGGCCGCTTCGGCGACGTTCCGCGAAATTTCGCTCGTGGCTGCTGTTTGTTCTTCCACAGCTCCGGCGATCGTCGTTGAAATCTCGTTGATACGCCCAATGATCTCGCTGATCGAACCGATGGCCGCGACCGCCACGTTGGTCGACCCTTGAATCGCTTCGATCTTCTGGCTGATCTCTTCCGTGGCCTTGGCCGTTTGCCGTGCGAGTTCTTTGACCTCGTTGGCCACCACGGCAAAGCCTTTGCCCGCTTCGCCGGCACGTGCGGCTTCGATCGTCGCGTTGAGGGCCAGCAGGTTGGTCTGTTGGGCAATCGACGTGATGACTTTGATCACCTTGCCGATTTCGTTGCTCGATTCACCCAATTCCTCAACTGTAGAATTGGCCGACGCGGCCTCTTGAACGGCCTGTTGCGAAATCCTTGAGGCGTCTTGGACGTGCCGGGCGATTTCGCCGATCGACGTTGTCAATTCTTCAGCGGCTGAAGAGACCGTTTCCACGTTGCGCGTCGCCTCTTCGCTCGCAGCCGCGACGACTTGCGATTGCCGTGCCGTCTGTTCGGACGTAGCCGCCATGTTTTTCGCACCCGCCTGCATTTCGGTCGCTGATGCGGAAACCACCTTGACCACTTCGGCCACGTTCTTCGCCATTGTCTCTTGAGCGGTGATGATGTCCCAAGTGATCATCGGACCGATGTAATTCCGGTCGCGGTCGTAGATCGCCGAGACGAGCAGGTTCAGCGTCTCTTCACCCAATTTGATCTTCGCGTGGTGTGGCAAATTGGCCGGGTCTTCAACGATTCGCCGCTGGTGTTCGGGGACCTTGTGGAAGATGTCAATTTTTTGGCCCAAAAGCTGATCGACCGGTTTGGGGAGCAGCTTTTCCACCGACTTGAGCGTTTTCACCGATGCCGGATTCATATAAACCAGTTCGTGATCGCGGTTGGCCAACGCAACGTTGATCGGCAGGTTCTCGACCATCGATTGCATCTCAGCCATTTCGATCTGCTCGGTGACGTCGACGGCATATTTCACCACCTTAAACGGTTTGCCGTTGAGGTCCAGAATCGGATTGTAAGAAGCTTGAATCCAGACGACTTTTCCGCCCTTGCCGAAGCGTTTGAAGGCGTCCGCCGCGTATTCGCCCCGGTTCAATTTGGCCCAGAACTCGCGATACTCGGGACTTTGGGCGTAGGCGGAATCTACGAACATTCGGTGATGTTGTCCGCTGACCTCGTCCAACCGATAGCCCATCGTTGTGAGAAAATTCTCATTGGCTGAGATGATCGTCCCGTCCATATTGAATTCGATCACGGCTTGCGACTTGTGGATCGCTTCGATCTGACCGGCGTGATCCGTCGGCTTCATCTTCACAGAGGTC
>CALFYU010000259.1 GCA_937952455.1 uncultured Planctomycetaceae bacterium | reverse complement strand
GTGGATGCCACGAGAATAAGGCGAACATTCCATGACCGAAAAACAGTGGATCTTGACCGATGTGGCCGAGGGTATTTGGCTCGAGGACTTTGATCTGGACCGGGCGGATGGGCCGTCGCTGGCCGGGTCGTCGGATTGGTCGGTAAACAAGCGGACGCTCCGGGGCGGCGTTTCCGCCGGCGTCGACGTGGTGGAGGTCGATAACGGCCGGCTGACGATGTCGATCCTGCCGACCCGCGGCATGGGACTTTGGAAAGGGGCCTGTGACGGTCTGACGTTGGGCTGGGAATCCCCGGTCAGGCAGCCGGTGAATCCGGCATTCGTGGACCAAAACGATCGCGGCGGTCTGGGTTGGCTCAGCGGCTTCAATGAGTTGCTGTGCCGATGCGGACTCTCCTCCAACGGCGCTCCGGGCGTTGATGTCGTTAAAAACAACGAGGGGAATCCAACAGAGACGGCGCTCACGCTGCACGGCAAGATCGCCAATACGCCCGCCCACCATGTCGCGGTTTCCGTCTCCGATGCCGACCAGGGGGCGATTTCCGTCACCGGCACGGTCGATGAATCGATGCTGTTCGGCCCCAGCCTGCGGCTGGTCTCCACATTCACAACAACCGCCGGCAGCAATCGGTTTTCGATCATCGACGAAGTCCAGAACCTGCAGGGTACGCCGGCGGAGTTGGAGTTACTGTACCACACGAATCTGGGACGCCCCCTGCTGGAGGAGGGAGCGCGGCTGGTGCTGCCCATCGTCGAGATGGCGCCCCGCGACGATCACGCCGGGGCTGACATTGGAACCTATGACGTTTACCTGGGACCGACTCCCGGTTACGTCGAACAGTGCTACTTCTTCGATCTGGCGGCCGACTCGGACGGAAAGACGCCCGTTTTGCTGCGAAACCGCGCCGGGGATCGCGGGCTGAGTCTGCGCTACGACAAGCGGCAACTCCCCTGGTTTACGCAGTGGAAGTCCACGCAATCTGACGCGGACGGATACGTGACGGGCATCGAACCGGCTACGAATTTTCCCAACCTGAAGACCGTCGAGCGGAAACAGGGGCGGGTAGTGGTCTTGCCCCCCGGCGGCAGTTATCAGGTGCGGATTGATTTTGAGATACACACGACCGCCGACGATGTGGCCGCTGCGGAACACGAAATCCGCGCTTTCCAGGAGCACTTCGTCCCCAAAATTCACAAATCGCCGCAAGCGAAGTATTCCGGCAGCTGACAATCAAAATCGATGCGCGGGGGCGTGCTTGTGGCGGAAAACCGTTAAAAATCGCGTTTTCGGCGGTTCAAAGGTGGGTATGTTCCTAGCCCGATTGCCGCGAATTTTGATATAGTTGCCGCACGTTCTCAAAAACCAATCGGAGGCGGGTTCCCGTTTTTCTGCGGTGATGTTGTGAAGTCACCCACGGGAACCAAGGCTTAGTCAAGCGATAAGCCTGTTTCAAAACCCATTTTCGTTTTTTTGTTCAATCGTCTGTCGGCTCACAATCTCGAGCGTTTCTTGAGGCGGCTGCGGTCCGCTACCTAAAGTCTCTCGACTCCATCCCGATGCCCGATTTATGTAATCCCGCCCGCTGAGGCGAGGCTAACCGGGTTCGCCGGGATCCTAATTGGATTCGAGACTTTGGTTATGTGACAGGACCTGCTTTTCAGCCGCGAACTCTCCCTTGTGTCGGCCTCCGTAGGTTTCGCTCCCCAGATTGTTG
This sequence comes from uncultured Planctomycetaceae bacterium, assembly GCA_937952455.1. Lineage (GTDB taxonomy): Bacteria > Planctomycetota > Planctomycetia > Planctomycetales > Planctomycetaceae > Symmachiella. The sequence continues at coordinate 3,306 of CALFYU010000259.1, read as the reverse complement.
ATGACGGCAGGTAAGGATTTCCATGGTCGACCGTAACTTAATTCGTGAGTTCAGTATCAGCGACGACGAGTTTGACTCGTTCTTTGACACGGCACTGCAGGAAGGGGTGGAAGAGACTCCGGAGATTGATGAGATCTACCGCGAGATGCCCTCATACGAGACCGGGAGCATTTTGACCGGCGTGGTGCTGCGTCAAGAAGGGGACGACGTGCTCGTCGACGTCGGCTATAAGAGCGAAGGCATCGTCCCGGGCAACGAATGGGACGCCGATGAAGAGTTGCCCCAACCGGGGGACACGATCGAAGTTCTCCTGGAAGAAGTCGAGGACGAGATGGGGATGGTGCTGCTTTCCAAACGGAAGGCGGACCGCATCCGTGATTGGGAACAGGTCATTTCCAAGCACGAAGAAAACGACATCGTCACCGGCAAAGTCGTCCGAAAAATCAAAGGGGGCCTGCTGGTCAATATCGGCGTCAACGTGTTTCTGCCAGCCAGCCAAGTCGACATTCGCCGCCCGTCGGACATCGGCGATTACATCGGCCGCACCGTGCAGTGTATGATCCTCAAGATCGACGAAACCCGCCGCAACATCGTCGTCTCCCGCCGCAAGCTGATCGAAGACCAACGGCAGGAAATGAAGCGGAGTCTGCTTTCAAAAATCGAGGTCGGCCAGATTCGCCGCGGCGTGGTCAAGAACATCGCCGATTTCGGTGCGTTCGTCGACCTGGGCGGTATCGACGGGTTGCTGCATATCACGGACATTACCTGGGCACGCATCAACCACCCGTCGGAAAAATTGTCGATCGACGACGAAATCGACGTGATGATCCTCAATGTCGATACCGAGCGTGAGAAGATCGCCCTGGGCCTGAAACAAAAAGAACCCAGCCCGTGGGACGCCGTCGAGGAACGTTATCCGGTCGGCCAAAAGGTCTCCGGCGAAGTGGTCAACGTAATGACCTACGGGGCGTTCGTCAAACTCGAGGACGGCATCGAAGGTCTCGTGCACATCAGCGAGATGTCCTGGACCAAGCGGATCAACCATCCGACCGAGCTGGTGCACAACGGCGATATCGTCGACGTGATGGTCTTGGGCATCAACAAGGAGAAGAAGGAAATCTCCTTGGGCATGAAGCAGACCACTCCCAACCCCTGGGACGAAGTCGCCGCCAAGTATCCGCCCGGCGCCATTATCGAGGGGACCGTGCGAAACCTCACCAATTACGGTGCGTTCATCGAGATTGAAGAGGGGATCGACGGTCTGCTGCACATCAGCGACATGTCCTGGACCCGCAAGATTTCGCATGCCAGCGAAATGCTGCAAAAGGGGGACACGATCAAGTGCCAGGTCATCTCGGTCGACCAAGAGCGGAAACGAATCGCGCTGGGTCTGAAGCAACTGGAAGAAGATCCTTGGGAAAAAGACATTCCCGATCGGTTCCAGCCCGGCTCGATCGTGCATGGCAAGGTCACCAAGCTGACCAATTTCGGCGTGTTCGTCGAATTGGAGGACAACTTGGAAGGCTTGCTGCACGTTTCGGAATTGGCCGACCATAAGGTCGAGAATCCCGAAGACGTGGTCAAAGTCGGTGAGGAAATCGAAGTGCGGATTCTGCGGGTCGATACGGCCGACCGCAAGATCGGCCTGAGCCGCAAACTCTCCGAGGAAGAAGAACAAGCGGCGGCCGCTGAAGCCGCCAGCGCCGGCACCAGCGAGCCGTCCGCCCCCCGCGAACCGCTCAAAGGTGGCATCGGAGGCGGACAAGGCCCGCTGTTCTCGATGGAATCCTCCAACGAAGAAGCATCCGAAGCGTCGGACGCCGACACTGAGAAATCGGAATCGGAAGAGAAACCCGCCGAAGAGTAAGCAAAGCCCGAACGTTGAGGCCCGCTCGTCGGTGCCCAACAGTTATGGTTTATCCAAAGAACTCGCGTCCGTTATCCGGCGGTCGCGAGTTCTTTTTGCGCGCGGCGGTCGGGCCGCCACAATCGCGCCCCTGCAATCCTCAGAACATCCCCCGCCGTCAAACCCCGGCAGGCGGCACCGTTATTATTGCGCCACGTGTTTCTCGCCTTCGCTCGCCGGTCCGCGACGACAGCTTTCTGTGCAGCTATCCCAAATCTCAGGCCGATAACTCAAAACGGCGAACGTGCGTCTCTACGAATGCAGTAAGGTCGAGGCGTCAAACGTTCACCGGTGCTTGCAGTGAGAATCGTCGCAAGCGGGCTGCGGTCGCATCCCGACCGGGTCATTTGGCGGTTGGCAGTCCGGTCCACTCAACCCGGATCAGTCGCCGGTCCGTCCGGCAAAATCGCGCATTTCCATTCGACTCGCAGAAACACTATGAACACCGACTTAGACCCGAAACAAAAGACGCGACGTCGATCCTCGTCGGCGGTGCAAAGTCCGCTTGAAACCTACCTGCGCGAGATCAACGAAACGTCGTTGCTCACGGCGCAGGAGGAGAAGGACCTGGCCTATCGGATCGCAAACTCCGATATCGAAGCCCGGGACCAAATGGTGCGGGCCAATTTGCGATTGGTCGTGAATATCGCCCGCAGCTACACGGGAAAAGGGCTGCCGCTTCCCGACCTGATCGAAGAGGGAAACCTGGGGTTGCTCCGTGCCGTGGAAGGGTTCGACCCGGAGATGGGCACGCGGTTTAGCACCTATGCCAGCTATTGGATCAAACAATCGATCAAACGCGCCTTGGTCAATTCGGACAAGACAATCCGCATCCCCGCCTACATGGTGGAATTGCTCTCCAAGTGGCGCCGCTCCTCCGCACGCCTGCAAGACGAATTGAAGCGGACCCCCACCGCCGAAGAGATCGCGCGGGACTTGGAGATTCCCAAGAAGAAACTGGGGATCGTGAAAAAAGCGATCCAACTCTACAACAACAATCCGCAGACGGACCAATCCGAAGCGGGCTGGTCGCTGGGAGAAATGATTCCCGACGAGCGGACCAAAGGCCCCGAAGCAGAGTTGGTGGAAAACGACAACCTCCGCCACGTGTTCGAGATGCTGGAAAAGATGGACGACCGCGAAGCCACGATTCTGAGAATGCGGTTCGGCCTCGACGACGGCGAGCCGCGGACACTGAAAGAAATCGGCGAGACTCTGGGGTTGACCAGGGAGCGGGTCCGCCAGATTGAAAGCGAATCGCTGGCCAAACTCGCTACGGGCCTGGCCGTCGACTGATCGCCCGCCGAGCACATGAAAGCGACATCTCCCTCCCCCCTCGGAACGTCCGAGGGGTTTTCTTATGCGCCGAGACGCGAAAACTGGCGAATTTCAAAAAAGCC
>CALFYU010000258.1 GCA_937952455.1 uncultured Planctomycetaceae bacterium | reverse complement strand
CCATGTTGGCATTGACCTTTGTGCGGCTGGCACGCCCGATGCACATCGGGTCAAGATTCAGCGCAAGATGCTTGATGTTCGCCGGGATAATCATGCGCCCAGCCGCGATCTCGTCACGCACTTGCTCCGCCGACAAGTGTGGTTCGCGCTCCGCCACGCGCCGCATCTGATCCGTCACGATGCCAAGCCGTGCATGCTCGAGCTGCGTAATCGGTTCAAAGCCCTGCGGGTAGCGCACGCGCAGATGCTCACCCCGTGCATTCGCGAAGGTTACAGTGTTGGCCGAGCCATTCTGGCTTGACGATTCCTTGATGGGCTCGACAGACCAGCCCTGCGGTAAGAAACTCCACGCGGTCTTCGTCGACAGCGCCGGCATGCCCGGCGTATCCGCAGACGAGAACATAAGCGGGCCGCCAATGTCCGGCTTCATCGAGAATGAGCCGGGCGTCGTTGCAGCGACATCGCTTCCCGGATTCGGCGCGCCGTGCAATGGCGCCTTGAGCCGCACCGTGGGTCGCGTCGCATCGCGCGCACCAAACTGCGGAGAATCTGCAACGGGCTCCCCCTCGCCAGTTAACGTACGCATCTTCCAGACTGGCGAGCCAGGCCCGATGTGAGAGCTTGTCTTATTCGGATTCGTCATCGTCGCGTTCCCTCCGCCGGTGCAAACCGGATCAGGTTCTGCGGGTACATCTCAGCGGCATGTTGCGCAGGCGACCATCGCCGCGCACACCGCGCCCCGAGCGAAATCTATCCTCACGAGTATACGACCTCTACCCTACAACCTTTGGCATCTCGAGCGCGCGGCGCAGATCGATGATCTGCCCAGTATGCGTACCGATGTGCAAGACCATGCGGCTGGCCAAGTCATTCAATCGCCTTAAGAACCGCCGTTATTATCTTCACCGCAAAAAGCTCTATGAAACCCGGCTCGAGGATCTCTTTGCGGAAAACGGTAGCGACTCGAACAGCGGATTGAAAATCGAAGACGGCTGGGCGTTGGATAATTCTCACACTTTGCCTCACCTCGATCAGTTAATTCAGGACGCGCAACAGATCATCGCCGAGCGAGGCGGAGTGGACCGCGGGGGCGGTGAACGGGCGTTCTTTCAACAGATTCTGACGGATGAGCACATTCGCCGTTTTCCATCCATCTTGAATTTCGCGACATCGAACGCAGTTCTGCGACCGGTGATCGACTATTTGAAATTCCTCCCGACGCTGTCGGTTTCCAATCCAGTTGGTGTGCGACTCAACGAATCGGATCAAAAATTCGCATCCCGAGACAAAAACGGTTATTCCGCAAGCCAACTGTTTCACTGCGACTATCACGATGCACCGATGGTGTATGTCATCGTGGCGCTGCGCGATATCACGTCAGAAAGCGGACCATTTTCGATTTTGCCGGCGAGTGTTTCTCAACGCGCTCGCGCGGCACTGCGGTATGGACGGCACGGCAGCCCCTACCGCATAACCGACGAAAAAATGTACGGCGTCGTCGATCGGAGTGAGCTGTTCGAGTTCATTTGCCAAACTGGCAGCGTGCTATTTGTTGATAATAGTGCGTGTTTTCACTATGGCAGTCGCGATGCGGCCGTGCCCCGCTATTTGATGATGTATGCCTATGTCTCGGTGTGCCGCACGGATTTTACAGACTTGCTGCGAAAGGAAAGCCCTGAACCTGCATTGGATGACCGCGCGCGCACGTGCCGCGCCAAGTACCCGGTCCGCGACGGTGATTCGCTCTTAAGGCGGCTTGTGCTTGATCGTGAAACATTGGCTGACGAGTGACAAAATCAAACCGTCGGGTATCGGCTTTCTGCTAATGCGGTTCCCGACGAACCTTTGGGAGCGTGGAACATCGTGAATCGGCCGTTAGACCAACAAGCGTCGCGAGGATCGGAGTCGCAACCAGGCGATGCTGCACGCTGCTTGACGGCTGCGTTACCGGGGTGGGGGAGCGCGAAGGCGGCCAAAAAGACGCGATACCTCGTCGGCGTGTTGCGGGGAGAAGGCGTCGGCCCGGAAGTGACATCTGCCGCAGTCGATGTCCTCAAGAGCGTGGGACGTCATTGGGGTCTTGATATGGAATTCCGCTACGGCGGCGCAATCGGTTGCGAGGCCGGGGCCGAAGGAAACGGTCTGCCGCTGGACGTCATCCGATTTTGTGAATCCATTTTTGCCGACGGAGGCACGATATTGTGCGGACCCGGAGGCAAACGCTTTGTCTATGAGCTCCGCACAACGTTCGAGCTCTTCTGCAAGTTCACTCCCATTTGCCCGTTTCCGGAACTCGCGGACGTGGGGGTCTTGCGTCCCGAGGCAGTCGACGGCGTCGACTTAGTGGTCGTCCGGGAGAACACGGGCGGAGTGTATTTCGGAAAATGGAACGCCGAAACAAGTAACGCGAAGATTACCTCAGCGACGCACTCGTTTCAGTATGATCAAGACGAAGTGACACGGATCTTGGGAGTCGCCGTCGGTTTATCCCGGCAAAGGAGCCGCCGCATCACCTTAGTGGTCAAACCGGGTGGTGTCCCGACGATCAGCCGATTGTGGACGGAGGTTTTCGAGGGCCTCACGTCGAAGGAGGATTTGTCGGCGCGCGTCCTGGAAGTGGACCATGCCTGTTATGAAGTGATTGCGTCGGCAGGAAAGTTCGACGTGCTCGTCGCACCCAATATGATCGGCGATATCATATCCGATGGAGCGGCACTTCTATTGGGGTCGAGAGGTCTTTCATTCTCTGGGAACTTTGGAGCCCCTGGTATTGCTGTTTATCAAACCGGACATGGCGCTGCGCGTGACATCGCCGGTCGCGACATCGCCAATCCGATCGGCCAGATTCTCTCCGCCGCAATGCTATTGGCTGAAAGCTTCCAGCTGCCCGACGCGGCAGCGTCGGTGCGATTGGCAATTGCCCGCACCATCAGCAGCGGATTTCGCACGGCGGATATCGCTACGGCGAACTCAACGGTCTTGGGAACGCGCGCCATGGGGCAGGAAATCGCCGCCGCCGTAGAGTATCTCCTGCCGGAGCAGGCGGTCGCATCATGATGCCTGTATTGGTGCTCATCGATTTGCAGCATGATTTCCTCGATCGCCAAGGCTTAACTCCCCCTCCGACGATTCTTATTGAACGAGCGGCGCAGCTCCTAGAACGGTTTCGCCAGTACGGCCGTCCGGTCGTGCACGTGCACACACAAATCCGCGACGACGGTTCGGATCGGATGCCGCACTGGCGGCGCAACGACATCTGGCAGTGCGTGGCCGGAACCCGCGGCGCTCAGACACCGGATCGACTTCAACCGCGGGAATCGGAACCGGTTTGCCAGAAGCAGTTTTTCAGTGCTTTTGGGGCTGCCGACTTTGTTGCGGCGCTTGCTCGCACGGGCGCTGACACAATTGTCTTGGCAGGCCTCTATCTCCATGGGTGCGTGCGATCAACGGTGCTGGACGCCTATGAGCGGGGCTGGACCGTCTGGGTGGCCGATGACGCGGTCGGTTCCACCGAACCGGCGCATAGCGAAATCACTTCGATGTACCTCGATGGTAGGGCCGCGAGATTTTGCAGTTCGTCGGAGATTCTGGACGAATTGGGAATGTTCGGAAGTGACGAAACGCCCTCATCAACAATTCCGGTCCTTCCGGTTGGCCATCTTGCCGGTGAATGGCGACCAGCCGCAGGTCACGCGCGGATTGACCAATGCAATCCTTTCGACTGGCCGAAAGTTGCGGCGCACGTCCCCATCGCTACAGGGGAAGACGTCCGCAGAGCCGGACAAGCGGCGGCGGAGGCTCAAAGCGAATGGAGTCGATGCGCGGCGACCGATCGAGCAGCCGTATTGTCAAGTTGGGCCACGATGCTTGCCGACCGAAGCGCGGAGTTAACGAAGCGACTGGCGTCGGAGATCGGAAAACCGATGGCCGAAGCGGAAGATGAAGTTCGTCGAGCAATGTCGCATATACGCTTTGCTGCCGAGTTGCTCAAAGACGAAACCAAACAATTGCACACCGATGATTCGTCTGTAGACGTGCGTTACCGACCGCATGGCGTGGTTGGACTAATTACTCCCTGGAATAACCCGGTGGCGATTCCGGTGGGGAAACTCGCCCCGGCCGTGGCGTTCGGTAACGGCGTTGTATGGAAACCGGGGGTTGAGGCGCCCCATACGGCGATCCTCGTCTTGGAAACGCTCTTATCCGCCGGGCTGCCTGCCGGATTGGTCAATCTCGTATTCGGCGATGCCCGGACCGCTCGAGCAGTGATCGATGATCCGGCAACCGCTGCAATCTCATTGACCGGTTCGATCGCGGCCGGTCAGCAGGCGGGAGCGAGGTGCCTGATTTTGAACAAACCGTTTCAGGCCGAATTGGGTGGCAACAATGCGGCCATTGTGCTGAGCGACTGCGACATCGAGCGCGAAGCGCCCGGCATGGCGACTGCGGCGTTTTCGTTCGCCGGACAACGCTGCACCTCCATTCAACGGTTTATTGTGGAACGGCCGCTGATACCGGAATTCGAGCGGGCAATCCTCCGCGCAACGCAAGCACTGCGAATCGGCAACCCGCTGGATGCTGCGACACAAATCGGACCAATGATCAGTCACGCACATCGAGCCCGCGTCGCCGCCGCGATCAAACAAGCGGTGGCGGACGGTGCCCGCGTGCTGTGCGGAGCA
>CALFYU010000257.1 GCA_937952455.1 uncultured Planctomycetaceae bacterium | reverse complement strand
CGGACCGTGAACACATGATCTTCGATATCCACAGCCACGCCTGGGCCTATCCCGACCATTTCGGCGACGATTTTCTCGAACAGGCGCAAAGCCGCGCCAAACCGGGTGAGAAAATCGATCTGACCGTCCGCTACGAAAACTATCGCGCTGCCGCTCCCGACGACGTCCGCACGATTGTGTTCGGTGGCAAGGCAAAACTAAGCGGGCTATGGGTCGACGACCGCTATGTAGCGAACTATTGCGAGCGGCACGGTGATGACGTCGTCGGCTTCGCCTCGGTCGATCCCACCCAGCCGGCCTGGAAAAACGAGATGCACAACGGCATCGAACGGCTGGCACTGAAAGGAATCAAGCTGATGCCGATGTATGCCGGGTTTTTTCCCGACGACGAACTGCTTGACCCTTTGTGGAAGTACGCCGGCGAACGCGGGCTGCCGGTGTTACTACATACCGGGACCACGTTCATAGCCCAAGCCCCTTTGGAATGCACGCTACCGCGGCACGTTGACAACGTCGCCGCGAATTTCCCGGACGTCAAAATCATCATGGCCCACTTGGGACATCCCTACGAAGGGGAATGCGTCGCCGTGATTCGCAAGCACAAAAATGTCTACGCCGACATCAGCGCCCTGTATTACCGGCCTTTTCAACTCTACCACAGCTTGATGTTGGTTCAGGAATACGGCGTATGGGACAAACTTCTCTTCGGCACCGACTATCCCTTCACCACGGTCAATGGCACGTTGGAAGGACTGCGAAAGCTGAACGACATGCTCGAAGGGACCGCCCTGCCCCGCTTGGATACCGAGCAGATGGAGCAGATGATCTATCGCGATAGCTTTTCCCTGCTGGGAATCTCCTGATTCCGGATTGCGGAATGGCGGTGGGGTTTGCACAATAACAGCGACGACCCTAAGTCATTCTCCCCGTAGACCCTCCGCGATCGAATGAGTGACTCCGACCAATACTCCGACTGGCCCGGCGGCGAATTGCCTGCCGAGCCGCCGGTCCCCTACCCCGGCGTGCATTACCACTGGGACGCGCTGCACGCCCGGCCCCGCATCGACGACACGGCCTGGGTCGCTCCCGGCGCGGTGGTGATGGGTCGCGTCCGCATGAAGGCCCGCAGTTCCGTCTGGTACAACTGCGTGCTCCGCGGCGATTGCGAATACATCGAGCTGGGTGAGGAGACCAACGTCCAAGACGGTTCCGTATTGCACATCGACCCCAAATATCCCTGCGTGCTGGGCGATCGCGTGACCGTGGGGCACATGGCGATCGTGCACGCGTCGGTCGTCGAAAACGGCGCGCTGATTGCCATTGGCGCCAAAGTCCTCAGCCGCTGCGTTATCGGCCAAGGCGCCTTAATCGCCGCCGGTGCCGTGGTCCTGGAAGACACCAAAGTCCCCGCCCACACGCTCTGGGCGGGTTGCCCAGCGCGGCAGATCAAAGAGCTCGATGAACGCCAACAGGCGCGATTGGCTCGCACGTATCAACATTACGTCAACAATACCGCCATCCACATCGCCCGCTACGGCCGCGCACACATCGACGCCATCGTCAACGGCGATAACATCTAATCCATGGCCTGATTGACAAATATCGCCCGAAAGCCTTTCCATGACAAAATGCAGCATCTGTGAACACGCCAATCCCCCGTTGGCCACGCAGTGTGAGAACTGCGGGATGCAACTGATGCGCGCCGACGAGCATGAGGGTTCCAGCACCGGCAACGAATTACACGCCTTAATCAAATCCGGCCGCAAGATCGATGCGATCAAGGTCTATCGCGAACAGACCGGGGCAAGTCTCGCAGAAGCCAAAGATGCGGTCGAAGCGATGATGCGGGGCGAAGTCCCCCTGCCTCCGCCGCAAACCAAATCCTCCCTTTCCGGTGCCGACGAACAGGAGATTCTGGCGCAACTCCGCGAGGGGCGCAAGATCGAAGCCATCAAGATCCACCGCAAACTCACCGGCGCCGGCCTCCGTGACGCCAAACTTGCCGTGGATCGGCTCGCGGTGGAACACGGCATTGAGACCGGTGGGGGCTGCCTGAGCGTATTGCTCATCGGTACGTCCCTCGCCGCTGCGGCGGGGTATCTCGTTATCTAATAATCCGTCCCGCCGGCGCCCCACGATGTATGAACTCACCGCCGACAACGTCATCCCCTTCCTCAAGTCCGCCGGGCACTTGTCGGCCGATGAGAAAGCCGTGGCAACCGAACTCGGTTGGGGTGTCTCCAACATCGTGCTCCGCATCGATCGCGAAGCGCGTGACGATTGGGTCATCAAACAATCCCGCCCGCAATTGCGGACCGATGTTCCCTGGTTCAGCCGCGTCGACCGCATTCACCGCGAAGCCGACGTGATACGCGCGCTGCAGCCGCTGTTGCCGGCCGGCGCCGTTCCCAGGCTCCTCATTGAAAACCGCACGAACTATTGGTTCGCCATGCAGGCCGTCGATCCGAATCACGCGGTCTGGAAACAACAATTGCTCGACGGCCAAGTCGACGCCAATGTGGCCGCCACTCTCGGTACCTATCTGGCGACGATTCATCGCGAGACGGCGCTCTCACCGGAATCGACAAGCAATTTGACCGACCGAACTGTCTTTAACGAACTTCGCACCGATCCGTTTTATCGGCATCTGGCGGAAAAAATAGACGACGTTCGCCCGGCGCTCGAAACCCTGATCGACGAGATGACCGCCACCCCCGTCTGCCTGGTACTAGGGGACTTCAGCCCCAAAAACATTCTGATCACAAGTACCGGTATCGCCCTCGTCGACTTCGAAACCGGACACCGCGGCGACCCGGCATTCGACCTCGGTTTTTTCCTCAGCCATCTGCTGCTCAAGACGATCTTGCACAGCGACCGCTTCGATGAATACGCTGCTTTGACCAACAACTTCTGGAAGTCGTACTTGGCCAGCCTGCAGTCACTCGTCGCTCCCGCGTTCATGCCGAGGGATCTGCAGCGCCGCACGTTTTCGCATCTAGGCGGCTGCATGTGGTCCCGCATCGACGCCACCAGCCCGGTCGATTATCTCCCCGATGAACGCCAAAAAAACATCGTCCGCGACTTCAGCCGTCGCCTGCTGCTCGATCCCCCCGAAACCTGGGAACAAGCCATGGACACACTGCAGGCACACATCAAGAACCCCTAAATCAAGACCCCCCAAAGGTAGCGTGCGTCGCGACGCACCTTCCCATGTAGTACGATCGAGTCTCAGTCAAATAGGAGGCCTACGGTCACGAACGTGCGGGGTCAGGAGACCCGCGCACAACATATGAATGAGTGGCCAGAAACCAGAAGAACAACCAAAGCAACAAACCACCTCTATCCAACCTCCAACTGCCATCCCTAAAGCCTAAGGTTGAAAGCCTACAGCCTCACTTCCTCGAGCCTGTCACCTCAATCCTCAAGCCTAACTCCCATGCACAAAATCGAGCACGTCCACGCCCGCGAAGTTTTCGACAGCCGTGGTAAACCGACGGTCGAAGTCGAAATCCGCTGCGCCGGCAGCCGAGCCGGGCGGGCGATTGTGCCCAGCGGCGCCAGCACCGGACGCTTCGAGGCCTGCGAACTCCGCGACGGTGACGCCGCTCGTCTCGGGGGAAACGGCGTACTGCGCGCGGTGCAACACGTCAATCAAGACATCGCTGACGCCCTGGCCGGCAAGGACGCTGCCGACCAACAGGCGATCGATCGTGCATTGTGTGAATTGGACGGCACGGACAATAAATCCCGGCTAGGAGCCAACGCGATATTAGGCGTCTCTCTCGCCGCCGCCCACGCTGCCGCTGAGGCATTGCGAATTCCGCTCTGGCAACATCTGGCAAATCTTTGGCAAAACGCGGCTGCGGATGCCGGAAGATTTCCTCAGCGCACTGCTCCGCTGGGCCAAAAACCGCTCATGCCGCTGCCGATGGTGAACATGATCTCCGGCGGGCTGCACGCCGGTCGGAATTTGGATTTTCAGGACTATTTAATCCTCCCGGTCGGCGCCGCGACGTACCACGAAGCGCTTCAGTGGATCATTACCATCTACCACCGCCTGGGACGACTCCTCACCGAAAAAGGATATGAAGGGGTCCTCGTCGGCGACGAGGGAGGGTTCGGTCCCAAGCTGGACTCGAACGTCCAAGCGGTTGAATTGGTGATCGAAGCGATCGAATCCTGCGGCAGAAAGCCGGGCCCGGATGTCGCCATCGGCCTCGACGTGGCTTCGACGCACTTCTTCGACGGCACATATTACCGCCTCTCCGCCACCGGCGACAGACGGCTCGCATCCGGCGAGGTAGTTGATCTGCTGGAGAAATGGGTGAACGACTACCCGATCATCAGCATCGAGGACGGTCTGGCCGAAAATGATTGGGAGGGCTGGCAGGAACTGACGCGCCGGCTGGGGGGCCGGGTGCAGCTCATTGGCGACGACCTATTCGTCACGAATCAAAAACGACTCGCCAAAGGACTCGAACTCTCCGCCGGAAACAGCGTGCTGATTAAGGTCAACCAGATCGGCACGTTGTGGGAGACCTTCGAGACGTTGCGACTCGCGCTGCAAAACGGCTACTGGCCGGTGATATCCGCCCGCAGCGGCGAAACCGAGGACACGACAATCGCCGATCTCGCGGTCGCAACCGCGGCCGGACAAATCAAGATCGGCTCCATCGCCCGCAGCGAGCGTTTGGCCAAATACAATCAGCTGTTGCGGCTTGAGGAGCAAATTGGCCGCGAGGCCTATCAAGGCGGACGCATCTTCTCGGCATTGAAATCGTGATTCCCGTATCGAGATAAACGTTCCGAGACAATCGTGCCCAACGGCTGTTTGAAATCTCTCTTTCGCCCCGCTGGTCCCGTCTTAAATGCTCATGCCCGGACCGAACTGCCGATAAAACTTTTATTGCCGAGTCTGCCGCCAGCGCCGGTATTACGTTTATCCTGCGCGCGGACGATTCGGCTTTCGGTAAAACCTGTTTCAAAACCCGGTCGCATCCTTTGGTGAATCATCAATAAAGGTGTGGGCGACGCGTCGGAGGGTTTTGAAGCTGCGTTAAGATGCGACCCTCAGTTCACACTTGACCCGTGCCGCCGATCGACTCCCGGCGGTTGAACTGCCAATCCTATGACATTGCCACCGATTGCCACTCGATCGGCCGCCTATGCCGCGGTCTGTCTGACGGCCTGCCTGTTCTCCAGCGGTTGCCGGCTGCCCAGCCGCGCCGCCGAGAGTAGCCTCGCCTCCTACGACCAGGCGTCGATCTCCTACGACGTCGCCGGCAGTTGTCGCAGTCTGCTGACCGCCCAGAGCGACATCAAACCGGTCGCGTTTGAAGCGGAAGACTCCGCCAAGCTGGATGAAGGCGACGAGTTCGTCTGGAAATCTGCACAGCTCTCGATGCAATATCCGCATCCCGATGCCTTGCCCGACATGGCGCAAGTCACCCTGCGATTGTCCTGCCAAGCCCCGGGACAAGATTCCGAAGTCGACTCAGAAACCTGTCCGCTCTCGCGGGGTATCTGCAGCGACGAACTGTGGGTGTTGGACATTCCCAAGGGGGAATTCGACGAACTGCTGGTCGAATTGTCAAAGCGCGACGTCGCGGAAACCTCTATACAGGACCGAACCGCTGCGCACCTGAACGTGATGATCAACCAAAAAAATGCGGCCAGCGCGCAAAATCGCGAGCCGCAATTGGATGAGTTCGTCAAGCGGGTCTACCAGCATGGCCGCCTGCGGGGCTTTATCCCCTGTCAGCAGGCGCGCCGGTCGCGGCCCGCCGCAACACCCCGTTTTCCGGCACTGACGCAGTCCTCATTTCAGCTCGACCAAAAACTGTAATAGGTCCGCCGCCTGTTCGGCCGTCATCTCCCGCAGCAGCATCTCCGGCATCAGCGATTTCTCCTGCGGCTGCAAAACCTCGACGTCCGCGCGGGCAATGCGAATCAGTTGATGCTGATTGTCTTTCAGCACGACTTCCTCATCGGATTGCTGCACCAATAACCCGGCGTGCACCCGCCCTTGCTTGGTTTCCACCAGGTAGCTCACGTAATCCTTGTGGATCTCCTTCGACGGATTGAGAATCGTGTCCAGGATTTTCAATTTGTCCTTGTCCTTGGCCACGTGCGTCAATTCCGGGCCTAAGTCGCGGCCCTCGTCGCCGACTTTGTGGCAATTGCGGCACTGCACGCCGGCGGCCTTGAAAAACAAGTCCCGCCCCCGGTTCGCATCCCCTTCCAGCGCCAAAATCTCTTCCGGCCGCACCAGCGGGCCCAAACGCTTCACCCGTTTTTCTTCCGGAACAAACCGTTCGAACAAATCCCGCACCAGCGGATTCTCGTGAGCGGTTCCGGCGGCAATGATCTCCACTCGCGCCGTCGCATCAGGCGGCAATTCGTCAACCAGTCCGAGCGCCGCCATTGCTCCGCTAACACTGTCCAGCAATCCGCCAATGGCGGCCGCGCGCTCGGTCGGAACTTCACTTTGAACGTTCTCGAGCAGCGATGCATAGGTTGGCGTCGCCAAGTTTCCGTCAGTCGGCAAACTGTCGATCCATTTCCGAAACATCTTGATCGCTGCCTCATCCACAACCCCCGAGCCTAAAATCGGCATCCGTCCGTGCCCCAGCTTCGACAAACGGTACAAGATCACCGACCGGTTCGGCGCCCCTTTGGCGATCAGCTTGCCGTCGTCGAGATTGAAATTCCCATGATGCGGCGTGACGTCGAAGATGTCGGTCTTCTCGTCGTCGGACGTAAATTCCAACTCCATTTTTGCGTTCCCCCCGCCGTCCGATACGTGGCAATGAGAACAGTTGGCATGCAAATACGATCGTGCACGGGCCGTGAGATCGGCCGCTTCGTCGTACGGATTGACCAGTCGCGGCAATTCCGCCGCCGGTTTCTCCGGCGCTTTCTTAAATAATCCGATGTGACTCCAGGCCCGGATCTGATTGTCGGTCACGCCGTCGTAATCGTGGTCCCGATTCATTTGCAACGTGTTCAAGCCCAGCACCCACTTTGCCGCGCGGGAATGGCATCCCATGCACTCCGTCCGCGCCGCGTACCGCCAAGTCCGTTGCCGCACACCGCCGGGAGCCGCCGCATCGCGGATCTGAAACTTGCGGTCCATCCCGTCGCGGCCCACCAGATCGGCGTCGTCCCCGGCGTCGTTCCACATATACGTATAAGCCACCCACTCCCCCTCCTGCCGCGTCATCAGCCGCGTTTCCACTGGCCGCCGGCTGTCCGGATTTCCCGCTTCCATTTCCAGCGACAACGTCTGTGCCGCCACCGTCCCGTCTTCAAAATCCCAACCGCGATGCCCTCCATAGCCAATTTGTTCATGTGACGGCCCGGCTAGGCCCAAAAACCGCTGAATGTGTGCCCCATCCGCCCAGACGGGAGCATTGACCGAATAAGGAATCACGCCGGGAGCAGGAATCTGCTCTTTCACTGATTCAAACAATCCTGTTTGACTCAGCTTGCGGGGAAAATCACTCGGCGAAGTCGCCGGCGCTCCGCTGGGCACCAGCGAAAAAATCTCGCCGCTCAGCGCGACCAGATACATTTCGCGCTCATGATCGTGCCCGAACGTGGCCACCTTGTAGGTCGAATCAGACAGCCGCTGGTGATCCTTGACCTCGCCATCTTCGTACCGAAAGCCCCACACGATGCCCGTCTCGTAATCGCAGTAAATATACATCCCATAAAATTCCGGCCGTTTCTTCGCCCGATAGACATATCCGCCGGTGATCGAACGGCTTTCCGAGTGCGGGTGTTCCACGATCGGCTTGTACAGCTTGCCCGGTCCCAGTTCCCGCTCCAGCATGAACGGGTGGGAACCTTCGTAGACGCTCCATCCATAGTTCCCGCCGCGGCGGATCAAGTGGATCATCTCCCACAAATCCTGCCCGACTTCACCCACCCACAAGTTGCCCGTCTCCGGATCGAAACTCATCCGCCACACCTGCCGATGCCCGTTCGTCCACGCCTCCGGCGAGGCGCCTTCAATGTCCAGAAAGGGATTGTCCGGCGGAATGCGATACGCTTTCCCCTCCTCCGCGTGGTCCACGTCGATCCGCAAGATGCTACCCGTTAGGTCGGTCAGGTCCTGTCCGGTGTTGTCCACGTCCGAACCGCTCGTTCCGTCCCCCGACCCAATATACAAATACCCGTCCGGCCCAAACGCCAAGTCCCCCCCGCCGTGCCCGGCCGTCGCCCATTTGATGATCAGCTTCTCCGACCCGCGTACAAATTGCGGGGGATCAGTTTTCGTCAGTTGAATCCGGTAGATGTGATTGTGTTCCTTCTCCTGACCGTCCCGCTTGGTGACGTTCAGAAAGATGTACGCATAGCCGTTCTCGACATAGTTGGGATGCAGCGTCAGCCCCCAGCCGCTGCCGCGGATCGACTTGTCGATCCACTTCATGTCGAAGATCGCCACACTGTCGGTCACATCCGGATCATCCCGAAACGTTAGCAACTGCCCGCCCACCTCGAAGACCAAGATTTGGTCGCTGTCCGGCACAGGCACCATCGCAATCGGCTGGTCGAACTTCAAATTCGCGAATTCACGCTGCAGCTGATAAGGGGGCGGCGGTTCGGGCGATCCCTTCACCCGCGACGTGGTCCACAACGTCCGTTTAGTTAGGCCGTACGGCTTGGCCTCATCGGCAGTCGGTGCTGTCTGCGGCACTTCCTTGCCGTCTTGATCATCAGCCCAAGCGCTTAGCCCCGTCAGGCCGCAACCCAATGCCAAACCAAACACCAAGCCCGAGAGTTTCATACTACGTCGCATCAGCTAAACCCATACGAACCCGCGAAAATGGAAGATGCTCGCCACCGCCGAAAAAGTCCCCATGGACCCATCAAACTTCGTGCATTCGATGGTACGCCACGCGCCCCACGGTTTCAACGTCGACTCACGCCCAACGGCGAATCGGTGGTGAGCGCGGCCGCCAATCGTTAAGATCGATTCTGAGCGCCAAAGTGCCCCGCTATTTTTAACCGACTCGATCCATGCCCGCCCCCCTGATCCTAGATACGACCCCCGCAGAACTCACCGCCTGGTGCGCCGCGCGCGGGCATAAGCCGTATCGCGCCCGCCAAATTCTGCATGGCGCCTTCTCGCGGCACGTGTCCGAATTTTCCGACATGAGCGATCTGCCGATGTCGTTGCGGGAACAATTGGCCGAGAGTTTTCAATTCTTCTCCGCAACCGTCACAGCCCACCGCATTGCCAGCGACGGAACCGAGAAACTGCTGCTCGCCATGCAAGACGGCAATACCGTCGAATGCGTGTTAATGCGCGAGGGACGCCGCCGCACGATTTGCATCAGCACACAAGTCGGCTGCGCCATGGGCTGCGTGTTTTGCGCCAGCGGGATGTTGGGGCTGACGCGCAATCTCTCCGCCGGAGAAATCACCGAACAGATCATTCGCTTGGACCGCCTATTACCCGACGACGAACGGATCACGAACATCGTGGTGATGGGCATCGGCGAGCCGTTGGCCAACCTGGACAATCTGCTGCAAGCGCTCGAACATGTCACGGCCGACGGCGGCATGGGCATCGGCGCTCGCCGCATCACGATTTCGACCGTCGGATTGCCGGCCAAAATCCGGCGTCTTGCCCAGTGCGGCAAGGCGTACAATCTGGCCGTTTCACTGCACGCCCCCAACGAAGAACTCCGCAGCCAAATCATTCCCGTCAATGAGGGAATCGGT
>CALFYU010000256.1 GCA_937952455.1 uncultured Planctomycetaceae bacterium | reverse complement strand
CCGGTCGCCGCCGACGCCACCCAGACCCCGATGATCATCGGTCTCGCCTTCATGTACAGACGGATCGAGAATTGTGACTAAAAAGCGGGCATTTTCACGAGAAAAACTCCAGAAAGTTGTCCGGGATGACATTCGTGGCGTTTGCACGAGCGGCGGTGTGTTGCGACAGTCGATCGGCGCAAGCGGTGGAGATTTTTTGCGCGTTTGAGGGGACGACGAGGTCAAAAAGCCTCAGAAACATCAAAGAACTTTTGCCCCGAAGCGTCACAGACATCGGATAACGCCGTATCAGCGTCGGAGCGATGGTTCCAGCCCGAACGGGGGAACCGCGACGCGAAAAGCCACCAAACACCGACGACGGAAAGCTTGATGCCTGAACACCGCATGATCGACGTTCCCGAAGTGGATTTCATGGACGTCACCGAGAATGTGACCGATTGGCGGATTGGGAAACGCGTCGAGATTCGGCGGCCGAGACTTTCCCTGTCCCTCGGTTGCGGAGCGCTCTTAGCTGTGCCGATTGCAATCATGGTCATCGTCGGCATGTTCATGGGAAACTTGGAATCGTTTTATGCACCGATCCTGTGGATGGTGTTCCTCGGCGGAGGGGCGTTTGCTCTGATCGTCATTCCATTCAGTTGGTCGAATCGGAGCCGCCGGACCGTGATCGATTGGTCGGACGAGACCGTCCGCTTCGATCACGGCATGCGTGGGCAGACCTTTTCATTTTCGGACGTGGAGCGGGTCTGCCTGCAAACGACGAAGTCGTCCGGCGAGCCTCCGGAATATCGCGGGACCGTCGACGTCGAAGTCGCCGGACGACAGTTTCCGGTCTTTGAGTTGCTCACTTCGAATGAAGATCAAGACAAGCCGACGAACACGTTGCTCGCCGTGGCGCGGCGACTGGCCGACGTCTGGGCCGTCCCATGCGAAGTCTATGTTTTAGGAAAACGCTTCGCAGACGAAGATTTGGCCGGCCGGGGGCGCTCGCCGGAGGAAATCGCGAAGAAGTATATGTCACTGGGAAGCATGGCCAGCGGGCACGCCATGTCAGCGGACTATCACGGCAACGCCGACGAAGCGGCCGAGTACCGCCAGGAGGCCATTTTTTATTACATGCAGGCCAACACGATCGACCCGACGCTCACCGAACCGCTGTTGGCCATCGGCCGTTTGTCGCCGAACGGGGCGCACCGCGAACGGGCGGTTGATGCCGCTCTCCAACTCGATCCGGACAGTGTCCCGGCATTGATCGAACGGGGACGACATCTGGTAATGAACGGCCGCGAGGAAGAAGGCTTCGCCGCACTCACCAAAGCGGTCGAGAAAGATCCCTCGCGGACAACCTATCATGCACGCGGAAATTCCTACCAGTTTCTGGATCGGTATCCAGAAGCGCATGCCGACTTCACAGCGGCGATCGAACTCGATCCGGAAGATGCGGACTGCTACAACGCCCGGGGCGAATGCTTAAAAGCCTGGTACGACGATTCCCCTAGCCAGGATCTATTGCCGCGGGCGTTGGCTGATTTCGACGAAGCGATTCGCCTCGATGGTGAGGACACGAGCTATCGCGTGGAACGCGCCCGAGTGCTGTTGGCGGCCGATCGCTTCGACGACGCAATCGCGGAGTTTTCCAGGGTGATCACGGCGGAACCGGATTCGTTTTACGGCTACAGCCAACGGGGACAGGCCTATTTGGACACGGGGCACTACGCGCGGGAAGCGGAGCAGGATTTTTCGCGAGCGGTCGAGTTGTTGGAGAAACAGCCTCGCACGACCGACTCGGTGATGCAGGGTGCGCAATTGCGGAGCATCGCGTTTGCGTATCGGCTCCGCGCCGAAGCGCGGCGGCAACTGGGGCGTCTGGAACAGGCCGATGCGGATGATCTCCGTGCGGCGGAGCTTGAGGACGAAGTGTATTGAGCGGTTGCGCACTAGGGCAGGGAGCAACGAACGATGGGGGATACCGGCGATCAGGCGTTCGCCGCTGGTCCGTTGGCAGGGTATCACCGATGGAGAGGTTCGTTGCGGAATACCGTAGACACGCGAGATTTTGCTGCCCGGTTATTCATCTGAGATCCGATCCGCCCTTACGAGACTCGATGTTGAAACACGATAGCCCCCGGACGGGGATTCACGAATATTGCAAACGATCTCTATTGCACGATCGGGCCGCATCGACGGCGCTTCGTACAAATGCATCGGAAGCTTTGTAATGGTTTTCTCAATGTCGCTTTGTCGAGCTCAGATTTTTTGAACCGCGGTGCGTTGATTTTCGTTATGACCATCAAGCGGGCAATGGGGCAAGCTTTTCGCCTGGCTGTATCGATTCCTTGACTTCGGCGTTGCCGTGGGAATGAACAAGTCAGGCAATCCACTAACCAAACGTTTTCTAAAGAGGAGAGTACGATATGGCAGATTTCGGAACGGCAGTGTTGGCACAGAGCGAAGGCGGCAGTATTTTGGGGTTGATTCCGGTTTTTTTGATGTTGGCGATCGGTATCGCGGTGATTGCTGGATTTTGGAAGGCTTTTGAAAAGGCGGGCCAGCCCGGTTGGGTTGTGTTGATTCCAATTTACAACGCCATTGTGTTTTTGAAGATCGCCGGCAAACCGGCGTGGTGGGTGGTGTTGTTGATGATCCCCGTCGTGGGATTGATTGTGGCGATTATCGCCGCGATCGATTTTGCCAAGGCGTTTGGCAAAGGAGCAGGCTATGGGCTGGGGATCGCCTTTTTCGGCGCGATCTTCGTCCCCGTGTTGGGCTTCAGCGACGCACGTTTCCAACGTGCTGCCGCGTAAGGGCCGTGCACGACTCGATTTGATTTCTGACCGAGAAAAAAATATCAGCCGCCGGTACGGGGTGCCGGCGGCTGTTTTATTTTGCAATTGGTTTCGAAACCCTCTGGCGCGTCGCGCCCACATGCATAAGGCGGATCCGCGAACAGGCGCAACTGGGTTTTGAAGCTCGCTCTCGAGAGACCTGGTTCGTTGCGGAGCACGTCCAGTTCGTGAGAGACAGCCTTAGGGAGTCGCGAAAGCGGCTTCGAACTCCGTAGGATTTTCACTGGTCGTCAATCGGTCGGCGAGGTCTCCGAGGTGGGCCAGCGCCCGGTAGTCACCGCGATGCAAGACTTCCTGCAAAAGCAGTCCGATTTGCCAGTATCCGCCGACGACAGGTCTGCGATACCGGGTTTCGGCTTGGATGAATTCGCAGTAGTCTTCGTGCCAAAATCCAATGGCGACTGTGTCGGTGGCCATCGGCCTTTGCGTGAGCACAGCGACGCCCTGGCTCGACAGGTCCTTCGTCACGCCGAAGGCTGTGAGTTGCATATCGGGTTGACCGTCGACGAACGGAACTAACAGCACCGGCAGCGAGCGACTTGCCCGCTGTTCGCGACGCAACTCTTCCTGATGTCGATACGCCGGTGTCGTGCAGTCGACCAGTCGCCGCATGAAGGCGTTGACTTCGTTCCGTTTTCGTCGATTCTTGAAGAAAAACATGATCCTCGCCTTTTGTTGGCGCGTGGAGCGCGAATTGCCCAAATGTAGCCCGCGACAGACAATTCCGACGATCAAAAGGGGAAGAAATGGTAAATTTCCCCCGCGCGGTTGGGGCGATTGTTGCGGACGTGCGGAACATGCGGGCGATGCCGCGTAAGCGACCGGATGATCTCCAGAGTCCCGCGTCGCCGAGTGATCGCGGTTCGTTACCCAGTCGGATCCTCATACGGGGCGAAGCTATCACGGTTGTCGCGTTGCGGCTTAGGTGGCGAATAATTCTCCGCATCCTTGATCGTGAGACTTTCCAGCGGGAATTTGATCGTCAGTTGCTGTGCCTGCACCTCCGCCAATAATCCGGCATCGGAGCCTGTTTGGCAGATGGTGACGTCGTCGAGCGTCAGCACGCCGTCCGCATAATGCAGTTTGCTGCAACGGATCGTCGTATCGTCATTGTCCACGGAGACCGGACCGCTGCAATCGACGGTGTAGCTCACTTCCTTTCCTTTGCCAGCGGCAGCGGACATCTTGACGTCCGCACAGACGACGCGCAGCGTTTCCTTTGCGGTCGGCGGCGCCGTCGTGCGTTTCG
>CALFYU010000255.1 GCA_937952455.1 uncultured Planctomycetaceae bacterium | reverse complement strand
CTTTCGCAAGCTGGACATTGAGGGGACGCTGGACTTCTTCTCCGCGCGAGCGGATCCCTATCGCAGTTATGTGCGACAGGCGGGCGAGTTAATAACCGAAATCCATACCGCCCGCATTACCGACATCGAGGTCGAATTGCTAGCCGAAGGGAGCCGGGCCAAATCGCATCTGCGGGCCAACGGCGAGGCCACCGCCCCTATTGTGGGACGTCAACCGTACAAAACCCGCTGGATCATCACATGGCAACGCGAAGGGGATGAGTGGAAGGTGATCGAGGTGGAGCGGCTCGACCCGATCACCGGCGAAGCAATGATGCCCCTGGCCTTGCAATAGCCTTGCGACTTGCAATATCGAGTGGGCGGCCAGAATCTTGCAGCACGATCTGCGTCCGGTGTGCGCTCACTATCGTAGAAATTGCATTTACATTTCGATGCCACGCGCTTGGTACTTTTGTCCCGCTTCGCATAGTTCATTACACCACCCCCCCGCGCGGGACTGGCGGGCAAATTAGGCCGATTCACCCGCAGAACGGGTAGGGATACCCCGCTTCCCCGTAGATTCTTCTCGATTTCGCATTTCGATATGCCAATGAAATAGATAGGAACAACCCTAACTGGTGACGAGCGTTAGAACTTCTTAGTTCGGGGAGTCGGGTGTGGCCCTATTAAGATGCAAATGTGGGATGATCATGTCGTCGTATGCGCGAGACGAAACCGTTCGCTGCACCCGCTGCGGAAGCAGTACTCTCGAGCCGGTAATCGAGGAAAAGGTCAAAAACTCCGATCAATTGACGCAAAGTCGGCAACTGGACTCCGCCAAAACGAACTCACCCGATGAGGAGAGTGATTCATACTGACGGTGAATTCTCACCCGTACGGTCCATTTTTTCGTCACCCACAGACCAGGCTAACGCTTGCCAATGGAACTGAGATAGGAAGTCGCCGGACACATCGCCGGGGTTCGTCACAGCCGGAATCCATGGAGCCAATCAGTGTTGCAATGTGCGAGCGACAGTACGTCGTGCGTGCGGGCCGCCTCCGGCAGTCCCGCATTCGCCAGGATACGCGGTCGGTTCTCTATTCGGATCGGCGAACGATGTGTTTCGGTCAACGACCGCCGGTATTCGTCACGATGACGGCCACGCCGGCAACCTTGCAGCACGGATGATTTTGATTCCTCCCCGGGATCAATGAAGAAGCGAAAAGGACGTCGTAAAGATACTGCCGACCGGCGGTGCATGGACTGCACGCCGGTCGGTTTTTTGTTGCGCCGCACGCCGCAAGCGATCCCAACGAATTTGCGTTTCTCGTAGCGAGTGGCTACGGTTTCGGGGACAACGATTCATCCCGCACACGAGGAACCGTTCATGGCCGCCCCATTGGAAAATTCGCAGGTGACCGATGCGCCCCGTATTCTTGCCGACTTACAGACCGGAATTCTCTACAAGAATCCTCAGCCGCACCTGACCAGCCGGCACGCCTACTTTCCGTCCGTTGTGGTATTGTCCAACGGCGAGATGCTCGCCACCTACATGCTGGGCGAAGCCTTCGAGGCGGTCAACAATCGCCTCCACGTCTCGCGCTCGACGGACCAGGGAGAAACCTGGAGTCCCCAGAGGCCGTTGGCAGATGATTTGCGCGGCCGGCAGGTTTCGGAGAGCGGACGGCTTACCGTCACACCGAATGGAGAAGTGGTTGCGCTGCTGCATCGTCACGACCGGACGGACCACCCGCACGAGGGACTCGCCAATCCAGCCACCTTGGGCTTTGTACCGACCGATTTCGCCATTGCGCGATCAGCGGACAACGGGCACACGTGGACCGCGCCGCAATCGATCGAGCCGCCGCTGGTCGGTCCATCATTTGAGTTATGTTGTCCGATCACGGTTCTCGCCGATGGTCGCTGGTTGCTGCCGACGTCCACCTGGCGAGGCTGGGAGGGAGAGTTGCCCAACGGCGATCGCATGTTGGCATTCGTCTCGCACAATCAAGGGCAATCCTGGCCGGAAT
>CALFYU010000254.1 GCA_937952455.1 uncultured Planctomycetaceae bacterium | reverse complement strand
CCGATTTCCGTGTGCTCGGCGGTGATGAATCCGTCGAACGGTGCCACCATCGTGTGGCGGAGAATCTGCTCTTCGATCAAATTGACCCGTTCCGCTTGTACGAGGACTTGCGCTTCGGCTTGGGCGATCTTCTCCTTGCGCGGCCCCTGCACGACGAGAGCGCGGGCCGCTTTGGCCTCTAAGTAGGTTTGTTCCGCCTCCTCCGCCGCCGCTTGGGCTTCCCGCAGTTGTTCGTCGGTCACCGTGCGGTTTTGTTTGTAAAGCGTCATCGCCCGCTCGGCGTTGGACTGCCGATAATCGAACGTCGCTTTGGCGGCCAGCAAACGCGCTTCGGCCTGAGCAATTTCTTCGGGCAGCGAACCGTTCTTGAGCTCCGCCAATTCTTCTTGGCGAAGTTTCAATTCCGCCTTCGCCACGGCGAGTTGGATTTCGAGCGTCTTCGTGCGGATCTTTGCCAGCGGCTGCCCCGCTTTGACGGCGTCCCCTTCGTTGACAAGAAACTCCAACACTCGCCCGTCAACGGCGCTGCCCACCACGCTCTTGCGAACCGGCGTGACCGTTCCCACAAATGACTGGCGGACCGTCACTTCCCGCTGAATCACGGGAGCCACGGTGACGCGGAGGGCCGGCGTTTCTGGATCGGCCGCGCGAAGTTGGACGCGGCTCGCACCCCCGACCGCGATCAACAATCCCGCCCCGCACATTATCAAAAATCGCAACATTCGTTTCTCCTTGCCGGCGGTCATCTCTGCTATGAATTTTCATTGTACCGTATCCGCGGGGGGAATTGCATTCGTCTTCATCGGTCCACACACGCGGGCGACGCGACGAATCGCTCATTCTCGCGTAACAGGCACGCCCCAAAGACCTTACTCCCTCCGCCCCGCGAATGAGCACGTTGACAGCCGGCGGGGGGCTGCTAAGATTTCGTCTCAGTTTTCCGATGGCACAACTCCCCAAGAAACGCGTGAGCGGGTATCATGGGGACACCGGTTCGCCAAGCCAGCGAGGAGCGTACTCGCTCGACGGCCGGTTGCCGGCGATCCGTGCGGAGAGGCACGGACAACAGTGGACATCCTTCCCCCTTTGCGAAATCCTATTGCGAGGCTGCGCGTCCATGGGCCATCGATACTTTAAACGGTTTCGCATGGAGATCGACTTGAGGCGGCTGTCAGACGAAGTTCCGGAATTGCCGTCCGGATTCGTCTGGTCGGAGTGGGAACCAGGACTGGTCATCCGCCACGCTCAGGCAAAATACGCCAGCTTTTCGCGGGAGATCGACGCCATCGTCTTTCCCTGTCTGGGAAACGTTGCCGGCTGCCAGCGGCTCATGCGCGAGATCGCGCGCCGCGATTCGTTCTTACCCGAGGCGACCTGGTTGATCAGCAGCGCCGGCGTCAACGGCCATGGAGCTTTGGACTGCGGGACCATCCAGGGACTGGTCCAACAAGGGCGGATGGGATCAATTCAGAACGTCGGGGTGGCGCCCGAACACCGCGGTCTGGGACTGGGACGGGCCTTGGTCTTGAAATCTCTCCACGGATTTCGCGAAGCACGTATGCGCCGCGTGTTTTTGGAGGTCACAGCCGACAACGCGCCGGCGGTCGAACTCTATCGCTCGATCGGCTTCCGGTTAACCCGCACGCTGTACAAGGGCGTGGACGTTGCTCCGTCCTCGGTCTCTTAGCCCCGATTGTCGACCGCAGCACGTTGACGTTACGTCCGTGCCGTTGAATTTGGAAAGGATTTTGCCCGACACATGCCGGCACAAGAAATACGGACGACCCAATTATCCAACGGGCTGACGCTGGTGATGGAGCGGATGCCCGATGTGCGTTCCGCCGCCTTCTCCATGCTGATCCCGGCCGGAAATATCTACGATCCCCCCGGTCAAGAAGGTTGCGCCGCTGTCCTCAGTGATCTGATCACCCGCGGCGCGGGAGAACGTAACAGCCAAGAATTGGCGTTCGATCTGGACAACCTGGGCCTGCAACGAAACGAATCTGTCTCCAGCAGCCATCTGGGCCTCAGCGGCGCCACGATCGCCGACCGGTTGCCGGATGTGCTGCGGATTTATGCCGATATTGTGCTCCGCCCGCAACTGCCGGCCGATCAGTTCGACGCGGCCCGCGCGGGGGTCGCGCAGTCGCTGCAATCCATCGAGGACGAACCGCGGCAAAAAGCGATGCTGGAGTTGCGCCGCCGCTGTTACCCCACACCTTGGGGATTGCCCAGCGACGGTAACTTGGAAGGACTCTCCCGCCTCACCGCCGAAACCGTTCGCGACCACTACGAGCGCTGCGTGCGACCGTCCGATTCGATTCTGGGCATCGCCGGCAATTTTGACGTCGCCGCAATCCAAGCCATTGTCGAAGAACATTTCGGCGCTTGGGAAGATAAAGAGGCCCCGACAGTTGAGGAGAGTGATTGGGCTCCCAACATCGGTCACATCGCGCATGAGTCGACGCAAACCCACATCGGCATCGCGTACGAAAGCGTGCCCTATCGTGACGAGGGCTATTACAACGCCTGGGCGGCCGCCAACATTCTTGGCGGCGGCATGAGTTCGCGATTGTTCACGCAAGTCCGCGAGAAACGCGGTCTCTGTTATTCCGTCTATGCCAGCCTCAGCGCGCTGCGCGACCGGGGTCGCGTGCTCTGTTATGCCGGATCAACAAACGACCGCGCCCAAGAGACGCTCGACGTGACCTTGGCCGAGCTACAGCGGCTCCGCGAGGGAATCGATCCGGGAGAGTTGGAACGCTGCAAGGCCGGCGCCAAAAGCTCGCTGATCATGCAGCAGGAGTCGTCGTCGTCCCGCGCATCGGCGGTGGCGCGGGACTGGTATCACTTGGGCCGCGTGACCACGCTCGACGAAGTGCACCAAAAGGTCGATGCGCTGAGCGTCGCCAGCATCCTGGACTACGTTGCGGCACACCCGGCGGACAATTTCACCGTAGTGACTCTCGGCCCCAAAGCGTTGGAGGTGAATCTTGGAGTTTCATAACGCCACCCTGGACAACGGATTGCAGATCATTGCCGAGCAAAGCAAGTCCGCGCACAGCGTGGCCGTCGGCTTTTTTGTCCGCACCGGCGCGCGGGATGAGGACCTCGCCGTGTCGGGCGTCAGCCACTTTCTGGAGCACATGGTTTTCAAAGGGACCGAGCGTCTCGCTGCCGACGACGTCAACCGCATCTTCGACGAAATCGGCGCGAAATATAACGCGTCGACGTCCGAAGAAGTGACGCTGTTCTACGGCGCTGTCCTTCCCGAATACCTGCCCCGTATCTTTGATCTGCTGGCGGAGATTCTGCGGCCCAGCCTGCGGACGGAGGACTTTGAAACCGAGAAAAAGGTCATTCTGGAAGAAATCGGCCGCTACGAAGACGAGCCAACCTTCACCGCCTACGAAAAACTGATGCAAACCCACTTCGCCGGCCATCCGTTGGGGCAGTGCATTCTGGGGACCGTCGACAGCATCAATGCTTTGACCGCTGATCAAATGCGGAGTTATTTCGACGCGCGCTATCAAGCGGGCAACATCACGCTCGTTGTCGCCGGAAACTTTGACTGGAATGAAGTCCTTGAGTTGGCAAAGAAACACTGTAGCAACTGGCCGTCCGGACATCCCGCGCGGATCGTCACCGAAGCCCAGCCCAGCGGCGGTATCGAAGTCATCACGAACCCGGGCAGCCACCACGAACACGTGATGCAGATGACCCCCGCTCCGCCCTCCGCGCATCCCGACCGCTATGCGGCCGAACTGCTGGGAGTTGTCGTCGGCGACGACAGCGGCAGCCGTATGTACTGGGACCTCGTCCATCCCGGCTACGCCGAATTTGCCGAAATGGGCTACAACGACTACGACGGCAGCGGCGTCTACTTGACCTATTGCGGTTGCGCTCCGGATCAAACGGCCGAGAACCTGCTGCGGATCAAGACGATCTTTCACGAAGTCAATGTCAAGGGGATCACCGCTGAGGAATTGACGCAGGCAAAGAACAAGGTCAGTTCCCGCATCGTGCTGGGCAGCGAGCGCCCGATGGGCCGCCTCAGCGCGCTGGGCAACAACTGGCTGTATCGCGGCGAATACCGCAGCGTGGAAGATGACCTGAACATCGTCCAAGCCACCACCCTCGACGACATCCGCCGGCTGCTCGCCACGTACCCGCTGGGACAGACCACGACCGCCGCCGTCGGTCCGCTGGAATCACTCAATGGCGAGGCGTCAGCACATTAGCCCAGGAACCCGTCGACGAACCTCGGAGACCGGCTCCAGCGGGTGCCGGTTTCATGAAAAACGGCCGTCGCTGCTTCCCAAATGTGGGAACGACGCGCGAATGCCTTAATGAGGCAACGAGCCGCGACCTGTCGTATCGGACGACGTGCGCGTCGAGTCGATAATGCGCATCACAGAAAAAAAAGAAACCCACCCGGCTTTGTGCGGGGTGGGTTCCTCAAGTTCCATGATGTGATGCCGCCGTAACAGCGATCGTTACTTTTCGTCGTTGTATTGCCGCACGCTGTCACCGTCGGTCTCGGACGCTTCCTCTTTACGTTCCTTGGCCTTAGAGACGGCGACGTTGACCAAACCGCGAGCGGTGGCCAGTTGGCTGCCGCTGAAGTACGGCTCGTCGGCGCGTCCGATGCGATCGATCTTCTTTTGCGCCAATTCCTGCCAGCTCATGTCGTTTGCCAAGTGCCAGGCAGCGGCCTGAACGGCGGCGAAGTTCTTGTTGTCCCGGCTGGAACCGTAGCTCTCCACCAGTTCCTGCAGTGCGACATTGTCCGTGTATTCATCCAGGCGGCGAATTTCGTAGTTCATTTTCGGTTTTGGCTCGGCTTTTCCATGCTCCAGGCAGACCGATTTGATCGGGATCTTGGCCGTCTTTTCGGCTGGCACGGAGAACAATCCGCCACCACCGCCACCACCGAAGCCGCCGCCGCCACCAAAGCCGCCGCCGCCGCCGATCGATTGGCCGCCGCCGCCGGCATTACCACCGCCCAATCCACCCCCGCCTTGATTCACACCGCCCACGCCGCCGATTTGCTTGAGCACGTGCACTGCAGCAAACGCCTTGGGCATCTGCACCGTCAGCGGTTTGTCGCTGGTGTTCGTAACAAACAAATTCCCTTCCGTGGAATCTTTGGGGATATAAGTCACTTCGAGCGACTTCTGATCGATACCGTCGAACAACTCCACGACTTCCGCCGCGGGATCGACGCTCAATTTGGTAATCGCGCGGGACTTCGAAGCTCCGCAGAGCGTGATCACACCGGCGATTGACAAACAGGTCGTCAACAGTGCGGTGCGACCCCGAAACGATTGGAGTGGGAATCGCGACATCATGGAACATTTCCTTTCAAGGAACGACGGCTATGGAAACCTGAGGCACGCCAAGGTATGGATGGCTAAACGTTGTCACAGCGAGGAAAACGCTAAATTTGCGCTATTCCCCCTCTTTTCTCCAGACTTACATGAAATTGTATCGCGCTATCGGCGGGACGTTCAACAACAAATTCTGCGAACTTCGGGAATCTTCGCAGATTCCTCCTGCAAATCACACCGGCCAGGCGGATCGCCTCAAGCGCTTTACAGCGTGCAACTTACGCCCACCGGACGCCGCTTGACTTAATCTGACGCCACCCCCTCCCGAGCGCCCCCGTTTCCGCGTTCAAACTTGCCGCCTGGCGTCCGGCGCAGGATTCAAAGACGGCTATTCGGCAATAGCGGCGGCAATCTCCGCCACCTGTGACATTCTTGGTCGCCGCGAACAACTCACCGCAGTCAGAGTGTTCGCTTCGCTCGTCCTAATGCGGTTCATACGTTTGAACGAAGAACCTGACCGCAATTCACACCGTTCGTAGCAAAAAATCCGGATTTTCCGACAAATCCGCGTCGTCGGGACCCATCGGAGACCACAATGCCGTCGACCAACTTCCGCGCAAACAGTATTGCGGCGGCGAAACTCCCGTTTGCTCCGGCAGGACACTTGTTGCACTTTTCGCGCGCGATATGATGGTCCATTCGCCCTGACGACCACGCGAGAAATTGAAACGATTCAGAATCAAACTAAGGAGCAACCATGACCGGCTACACGGTACATACCGGTTCCAGCGAGGCCTTTTCCAATAACTATGACCGCATCTTCGGTGCCAAAAAAACGGCGAAGAAAAAGAAGGCCACCAAGAAAAAGACCGTAAAAATCGCCGCCAAAAAGACCAAGGGCCGCTCAGGCAAAAAGTGATGCCGAACGTCATCGTCGGCGACTACGACTCCCAGCGCTCCGGCAACGCGATCCAACTCCGCCTCTCGAACGACTCCAGTACGGCATCGGCAATCCGCTGCGCGCTCGCTCCGTGATCGAAGCCCGGCACTGCGTCTCGCTGCTCGACAATTGCCGACACGAGTTCATACACCAGGTCGTAGCGGAAAACCGTCGCCGGGACACCCTGGCGGGGATCGCGCGGGCTGCCGGCCG
>CALFYU010000253.1 GCA_937952455.1 uncultured Planctomycetaceae bacterium | reverse complement strand
ATGGCCCAACGGCCAGCAGTTGTCGCCGTCAGAAACAACGGCTAGCATGAGCGTGCGCGCAGGAACCGTTCCAGAGACTTGCCTTGAACGATCAAACCTATTGTATTGCTTCCGATATGGTGCGGTCACCCTGCATGCAGGGGAAGCGCGGTGCACGACCGCAAGCGGTCGGTTTGGGATTTGCTATTTCATGCCTGAAAATCCGTGCTTTTTCCGTGTTTCATCCGTGGCTAAAAAGTAGACTGTTTTGATTGCTGATCCGCCGCCCTGGGAGACCACTGCCATGAATATCGAAACCAAGTGCCTGCATGCCGGAGCCGAACCCGATCCGTCGACCATGTCCCGCGGCGTGCCGGTGTATCGGACGAGCTCTTATGTGTTTCGCGATACCGAACATGCGGCCGATTTGTTTGCGCTGCGGGAACTGGGGAACGTTTATTCCCGGATCATGAATCCCACGCATGCCGTGCTCGAATCGCGGATGGCGGAACTCGAAGGGGGCGTCGCCGGGCTGGCCGTCGCGTCGGGGACCAGTGCGATTTTTTACAGCGTGGTGAACATCTGCGGCATGGGAGATGAGATCGTCTCGGCCAACAATCTCTACGGCGGGACGTTCACACAGTTCAACGACATTCTCCCACAATTCGGCATCAAGACGAGATTCGTCGATCCAACTGATCCGGAGAATTTTCGCGGCGCGATCACCGACAAAACTAAACTGCTGTTTTGCGAAACGATCGGCAATCCCGGTCTCGACGTCGCCGACATCCCGGCGATCAGCAAGATCGCCCACGACCACGGGCTGCCGCTGATTGTTGATGCCACTTTTTCGACACCGGTCTTGCAGCGTCCGCTCGAACAGGGAGCCGATATTGTCGTGCACTCGCTGACCAAATGGCTCGGCGGGCACGGCACGGGGATCGGCGGCGTCGTGGTCGACGGCGGCAAGTTCGACTGGGCTTCGGGAAAATTTCCGCTCATGTCCGATCCCGACGCCAGTTATCACGATATCCGCTGGGCAACCGATCTGGGCGATTTGACGCCGATGGCGTATCTATTGCGGATGCGGGTCGTGCCGCTGCGGAATCTGGGGGCCTGCATTTCGCCCGACAATGCTTGGATGTTTTTGCAAGGCATCGAAACGCTGCCGCTACGGATGGAGCGGCACTGTGAAAATGCGGCCGCCGTCGCCAACCATCTGACGCATCACAAAGCGGTCGAATGGGTGACGTATCCTGGATTGGAATCGAATCCGAATTATGACAAGGTGCAAAAGTACCTCGGCGGCCGCGGCGGGGCGATGGTCGTGTTCGGCATCCAGGGAGGCGCCCCCGCAGGAACGAAATTCATCGAAAACCTCAAAATGTTTTCACACTTGGCCAACGTCGGCGACGCCAAGAGCCTGGCGATCCACCCCGCGACGACCACGCATTCGCAACTCACCGAAGAACAACAACTCGCCGGCGGCATCACGCCGGAGATGGTGCGGTTGTCCATTGGGATTGAGCATATTGATGACATCTTGGCCGATTTGGATCAGGCACTGGCGGCGGCGGGTTGATCGGTCGGGGGTTTTAATTAGCCGCGGATGAACACGGATCAAACACGGAATCTTAGATGTGAAAATGCCACATTCCCTCCCGCTCGTTTTCGTCGCGCTGCTGACCGTACCGCTGGCCGCGAGTGCTTCCGCCGACGAAATCCACTTCACGCTCCGCGAGCCGTACGGCATTTTGCGGCATGGGATTCCGGTCGGCGAACTGGTGAGATTGCCGGCGGCGGTGCCGGATGGGACGGCGTTTCGGCTCCTGCGTGACGGACAGCCGGTGCGCGCGCAGTTTCGCAATGCCACACCGGGACAGGAGTCCGATAAGTGGTGGCTCGATTTTGCCGGCATTTTGGATCCCTTCGAGACGGCCGCGTTTACGATTCAGTATGGCCCCGACACCAAACCGGGGCCGGAGCGCGAGCGGGGGCACGTGCTGACGCAGAACGACAATGCCTACGTGATTGCCAATGCTCCGCACATCGAATGGAAGGTGCCGCGCAATCTGACCGGGTTGCTGGAGTCGGTCAGTTATCCGCCGTCCGAACATCTGCGCCCGGGGGCCGGCGGATTGATGCTACGTGACGTCGACGGCGAACAGCACCCAATGGGGGGCGTGGGAACCAAGTCGCAGGTCCTGCGGCAAGGGCCGACGGCGGTGGGGTTGCGATTTGAGAAGAACGAAACCGCTGAGGACTTGGCCGGGGTGAAGTGGACCGTCGATTTGGTATTCCCGGCGCGGGTCAGTTGGGTCGAGGTCGACGTGCATGTCGATGATCCCCTGCACCGCGTGGCCGCTTTGGGGTGGCAGTTGCACTTGAACCTCGATCCACCGGACGGCAAGCAACCAGCGCTCGCGGAGTTCGGAGCGTCGCGGACGGTTTACGGTTCGCTGAACGACGGCTGGCAAATGGAACTGCGGGCGCTGCCGTCTTTGGAAATCCCGTGGCAAGTGTGGCGGGGCAGGGCGGGGGAATTGCGGCTCATGGAGGCGGCCGAGTTGAAATCGGTCGCCCCCCCGGAAGGCTGGGCGCACGTCATGGATCGCCGCCGCTGTCTGGCATTGGCCATCGAAGCCTTTGGCCGGCAGGGGGACGAGCGGATCACCATAGATGCCAACGGAACGATCACCGCCTGGCGCGAATTTGCCGCGCCCGCCGAAAACGCGAAGACGATGCGGAGTTGGTTTCACTTTGTGAAATTTCCGCACCAACTGGGAGCGGCCACCAGCCCCCAATCGATGCAAAACCCGCCCGTGGTGCGCTGGACGCAACCGTAAATGCCGCCGTTTACCCCCCGGCTCCGCCGGGGGGTCGCGCCGCAATCAATTTCCCCCGAACCATTTCCCGCCAACCGCCTCTAATCACGGAGACGGCCGAGTACGCAAACCGGAAAAGCGGCCAGGTCGAGGGCCTGGTGAATTTGTGGGTTCGACTCCCACCTTGGTCACCTGCAACGGGGAAGGTCGCCGGATACGCTTGGCCGGGCCGGTTTGCCGGGTCGCCTTGCTACAAGTGGTTTCAGGCAGGTTTCCTAATATCAAAGGAATGCGAGTTCGAATCTCGCACCTTCCGCTCACGGTGCGGCGTCAGCGCGCGACGCCGATTACCAAACGTCCTCGGAGTGTGCCGGATTCGCACGCGACTCTGCGAAGGTCGAAGA
>CALFYU010000252.1 GCA_937952455.1 uncultured Planctomycetaceae bacterium | reverse complement strand
TGTGGGCGAGTTCATGGGATTCCGCTTGAAATGACCAGGGCGATGCCAAGACGTGTTATCGCGCAACCGGCGCGTGGAGATCCACGGAGAATGCGGGACCGCGCCGTCGGTTGTATCGACTGGTGCAGCTGTGCAACTTGAAATGATTGTGCCGTATCTCGCAAAAAGCTGAAGGCGCGTCGCACGCGATCGTTCATTAGAATAGCGAATTGCCGCAACAGTTTGCCTGGCGGTCTGAATAGCGACACAATCAGAGAGTTCCATTCCCGCCGGCAGCCGCACCCAGTGTGACCCATGTCCTGATTGGTCCTTGGTCCCCGATCCCCTTAATCCTCACCCGTCTCCCATGCGCGTTTCCGTAATCATTCCCACGCTCAACGAAGCGGGCAATATCGAAGCAGCGCTGCTGTCGACACAGCAAGGCGGCGATGTTGAGACGATCGTTGCCGACGGCGGCAGTGAGGATGGGACGTTGCAGAAATGCGCTGCGGCGGACAGGGTGCTCACGGTCGACCGGGGACGGGGGGCACAACTCAACGCCGGTGCGGCCGCGGCGACGGGGGAGATTCTGCTGTTCCTGCATGCCGATTGCCGTCTTGCGCCAGGCTGCATCGATGCGGCACGGGCCGCCTGCGCCGCGGAGGGCTGCATCGGGGGTTGTTTTCGCCAGCAGATCGACGCAGCGGGACTCCGATATCGCGCTCTGGAATGGGGAAACGCTCTGCGCGTGCGATTTTTCCGGCTGGCCTACGGAGATCAAGGTATATTTGTTAAGGCGGACGTGTTTCACCGGGTAGGGGGATTTCCCCCATTGGCGTTCATGGAAGATTTGTTTCTCATGAAGCGGCTGCGCCGCGAGGGTCGCTTCGTGTTGCTCGATTCCAAGGTGCACGTCTCCGCCCGCCGCTGGCAGCGAAACGGTGTCGTGCGTCAGACGGCGACGAATTGGGCGCTGGTGGCGCTGGCGCAACTCGGCGTGCCGCCGGCGCGATTGGTGTCTTTATATGGCAATAACCGCTAGACCTGATTTTTTTATCGGCGCAAGTTTCGAAATGCGCGCACCCAGTCAATTGGTATTGTGTCGAATGCTTGAGAGTTCTAAAAACCGGTGGCGGCCTGTGTGGCTCGGCGGACCGCCTCCTTCGAGATGAAATCGCGCCAAAACTGCATCTCAGAAAGACGCTCATGGTTGGATATGTTCGTAAGCTTGCCGTTGCCGTCAGCAACGACCGTGCAAATCGCGCAGCGCTCGTTAAAGTCCTTGCCGAAGAATTGGACCGGCTCGATCCGCGCGATTTTCTTCCCGACGTACAATATGATTTCATCATCCTGCGGATGAATATTCGCGGCTACAGCGATAAACACTTGCATCAATCGGGCCTGCCCAACATGGACGATCTGCTGCGGGTACTCGACCATTACGCAGGCAGCGGCAGCAGTGCGCAGGTCCGGACATTTCCTTTCATTGCCTCCAGCGAGTTGCGGCGGATCATCGAGCGCGACTATCGCGAATTGTCGCTGATTTTGTTTCCGGCCGGAGCCTGGAAGAGCACGGTTGTGCTGGCGGGGAGCATCCTAGAAGCGATCTTGGTTGATCAGTTGACCGCATCTGACGACGTGATCGAACAGGCGAAGGCCAGCGCTAAGGCGCCCAAAACTAAGCGGATCGAAAAGGGGCAATGGACGATGTATCAGTTGATCAACGTTGCCGCCGACATCGACATCCTGCCCAGAGACCGCGCCAACGCGATCGACGTCACGCTCCGCGAGTATCGCAACGTGATCCACTCCGATGTGGAATTGAAAAAGCAGTACTCGTGTACCGAAGCGGAGGCCAGTTTGGCCAAAGGGGCTTTGGACGCGGTCTGCAACTATCTGGAAGGCCGCGCAAAAAACCTCCGTAAACAAGCCGGTCCGCAGGCGAATCAGTCGTAGACGCGTTTCTGAGGCGTTTATGCCAAAAACATCCCCGCGGCCAAAGCACCGGCGGTGACCACTGACAGCGAAGCCAGCTTCAGACGGCCGCGGTACGCGCCGTTAGTCATGCTGTCCAGCCGCAGATAGCCTGCAGCGGTTCCCATCAGGAGCGTCAATAAGCCCAACCCGGCGCACAGAGACCACAGGCGGTCATTCACGGTGGCCTTTTGCCACTGGGGAAGCAGCGTTTGTCGCAACTGTGGTGTCAGCCGGATCTCTGCGAAGCGGCGGTAGACCTTGCCGCCCGCGTCGAGCTCTTTTTCCTCCAGGTGCACGCGGCCGATCGCGCGGCGGACGGTTTCATTCGGAATCGGCCAGTTGTATGCAATCGGATACGATTCGCCGAAAAACGAGCGGATTTGTTGGACGGCCTGCTGATACACATCGGTCTGAGCCGCCGCGATGGCCCGTTGTGTGTCGGTCTCGTCGACCGCCGGGCTGTATTTGCTGGCGACGACGACGATGCGATCCTGGCCTTCGTAGTGCGGCGGCGCGGTGACCCAGTCGGGGAATTCCCCGGACGCGTGCTCATGCTCGCTTTGGTGTTGTGTGTTGGATGCCTCCTCTGGTTCCGTCACAGCAACGACCGCGATCGCGGGCGGTGCTTTCGCCGTAGAACTATCGAGCCGGGCGGCGATCATATACATGGGGACGGCCGCTATCGCCACGGCTGGAATCACCCACACCAGCGACAACAACTTCGCTCCCACCGCCCGCCATTGCAGTGTGCCTCCCTGTGCCGCCAAAAAGACGGAAGCCCCGATCATTCCTGCCAAACCCAACATCGCGACGACCGCCACGACTGCCAATGTCGCCCATGCAGGGGTCGTTTGCACTTCGATGTGCGAATCGTTGATCGGTGAATGAGGGATTGCCGTCGGCGCAACGCTGTCGACAACCGCTTCTCCCACGGGGTGCGTATCGACGTGGTCGACGTCGGAATGCGAGTGGGCGTGACCGTCCAATAGTTGGTGGCCGTGATCCGTTTTGGCTTGGGCGAGGCGGTGGGCGTTTTCGACCTTGGCCTCGGCCAAACGTTGTGCATGTTCCGCCCGGACCCGTGCCATCTGTTGTTCGTTCTGAATCCGTTCGATTTGCTGCATCCGCTGCACGTGGGCGGACTGCATGGAATGACTGCGATAGCTCACCAGCGATAACAGGATCAAGCCAATCGCCAAAGCGGGCAGCAGCAGCACGGCTGCAAACAGCGTCTTGCCCGCGCCGAATTTGCGGACCAGCAGGCTGATGCCCCACAGGCACAACCCGCCGAAGACGGCCAGCAGCAATAACGCAGCGGGAAACATAATCATTGATTTTGCCTGCATCTCACTACTCCTCCATCATCGACGGACGCAAATTCGGCGGCGCCCAGGTGGCGGCGAGTTGCACAACGGCCGAAATGGCCACCGCCCACAACGCCGCCCAACCGTGCGGAAACGCGAAGACGCAGGTGATCAAAAATCCCACGAGTCCCGTCAACAGCAGCGAGCTGACGCGGAACCGCTTGGGCCGAAACGCATCGGCGTGCCACCACCAGCGGCGAAGTCCCAACAGGGCCGTGAAGAACACGACGTAGCCGGCTAATGTGGGTTGGTATTCCAGCCAGCGCGCCTCCTGGCCGGAGATTTCCGGCTGTGATGCGTACTTCATCATGTCGCGCGTGAACAGCGGTTGATCACCGACCTTGGCGAACATGGCGTCGTCGGCACCAATCTCATGCGTAATATTGGGCACATCCACCATCAAGGTTTCATCCAGCCCGTAGGCCAACAGTCCCACGACCACGCCCGCGCTGAGCAAGACCAGACGGCGGATCATCGGCTCCATGGACGTGCCTTCCCAAATCTTCGACGGCAGCAATACCAACCATGATGCTGCGACGGTCGTCAGGCCAAAGAGCCCCAACCGACCGGGGTCCTGCAGATCCGGGAGCAAAAAGGCAATCACTGCCACGATCGGCAACGTGAAGAACACGGCCAGGGTCATCGACTGCGCGGCTGACGCCATGCGGTCGCGGACGGCCACCTCGCGGATTGTCAGCGGAGTGAGCGGCGACGACTTATTGATCCGCCACTTCTTTTTCACTTTTTTGACGGGGATCACTTGCGGCGCCGGTTTTTGCGGCGGGGGCGCCATCACGGGCGCCGCCGGCGGCGCGGTTCCCGCTTTTTTGTGATAGTCAGCCACCTGTTGGCGGAGCACTTCGTCGGCATCGTTTCGGAGTTGATCGCGACTGGCGCTCGAAAGCTGGGCCGGTTTGAGCGGCACGAAAAACAACCAATACAGGAAGTAGCCAATCCCGCCCACAATCCCAACGACGATCGACGACTTGAGCGCCGTTCCCGGTCCCAAGACGACGACGGCGACGATGAGGGCCAGTAGAATCCAACCCAAGGGAGGATGTCCACTGCCCGCTTCCGAGTCAGAACGACATGTCCCACTCGGGCCGACATGCGGACGTTTCTCGCCGCGGTACGGCTGAGTCGGGCGATTTGTACCGGTGCCGTTTTGCGCGACTCGCTCCGCGGGCGCTGCCGCGACAAATGAGTCATCCGGGATCTCTGTCGCCTGTTTTTTGGGCGTGCCGTTGACGCCGACGACCGCTTCCTTCACGTGACGCGCGAATTGCGCGATGCTGTGCGTCCGCTGGTTGGGGTCCTTTTCCAAGGCCCGCGCCATGATCGGCCGCAGTTTTTCAGGCAACTGGTCGAGATTGGGCTTTTCGGTGAGGTGCTTCATGATGATCTCGCCGGTGCTCTCCCCGTCGAAGGGGACCGTGCCGGTGATCATCTCATAGACCATGACGGCCGTGCTGTAGACGTCCAGTTCGTTGCCGTAACGTCCGTGTGCCACCTCGGGCGCCATGTAGTGGACGGTCCCCACACTCTCAGTGTGTCCGCTGCGGCGGCTGGGAGTGATGTATTTCGACAGACCGATGTCGCCGATCTTCACGACCCCGGAATCGATGAACAAATTCGCCGGCTTGAGGTCGCGGTGCACGACGCCCCGGTCGTGCAGGTAGGCGATACCCGACGCGATCCCCTCCAGCCAGTGCAGCACCTCTTCCATCGGCAAGC
Source organism: uncultured Planctomycetaceae bacterium (assembly GCA_937952455.1). GTDB lineage: Bacteria > Planctomycetota > Planctomycetia > Planctomycetales > Planctomycetaceae > Symmachiella. The sequence goes on along the minus strand of CALFYU010000252.1, from coordinate 8,419 downwards.
CGTGGGGGTGCTCCTCGAGGACCTGCTCCAAGGTTTTGCCCGACATGTATTCCAGGATCACCCAGTGATCGCCGTCGGCGTCGGTTTTGATATCGAAAATGGTCATCAAATTGGGGTGCTTGAGATTCATGCACTGGTGAATCCCCCGCAATTCGACGTCCATATTCCGCTGGAGCAGCTTCAGTGCGACCTCTTTCCCCGAGTCGCTCAAGGCGTAATACACCTCGCCAAAGCCGCCACGATCAATCGCGCGTTTGATCGTGTAACCGTCCAGCGGCTTCGATTCCGGCTGAAAGGTGAATTTCATGGTTCTGCCGCCCTGTGGTTGGTGAAGTATGGTATTGGCTAGGGAACCGGGCACTTTGTCGGACCTACTTTTATGGTGAAAGTCGGAAGTAATGACTCGAATTCACATTGCGTTCGTCACGACGTTCACGGTTGTGGAGGAACCGAGATCTGTCGAACTGCCGTTTTGAGTTCCCCGATTTCCTGTGTTTGTTGTTCGATGGCTTGATTTTGTTCTTCAATGACCACCCGCAGGTTGTTGATGTCGTTGCGCATGCTGCGAACTTCGTCCTCCATGTCTTGAATTCTGCCGCCGCCGCTAAAGATCAGGACAATCAGCCCGATCACGATTAACGATCCACACCCCAGGCTTACCGGCCCGGAACGCCGGTCATCGGCCATTTCGTGTTCCTCAACTCCGCATTAAAAATGTGTCCGCGACCAGTTCCCATCAAGTTTTCATTACGGTCAACGGCCGTGTATGACTTACTCCACTGCTTCCAAGCGAAACCGTCCTTCGACACTTGTGACAATGGATCCATCCGCGAGCGGCATGCTCGTTTTGGCGTGTTGATTGTCGACATAAATATCGCTGCGCGATTTGCAACACAGTTGCCCGCTGCTGCGGTGCAGCAGGACCGGCTGTTTCCAGCCCGCGCAACGGATGTGACTGTCTGCGCCCGGTCCCAAGATACAAGTGTCGTCCATGAGCACCACGGCGTCCACGGAGCGGGCGGGGCGGTGATCGCTGACGAAGTCAATTCGCGCCGTCCCGCTGATAATTGTCGGCAGCCGAAATCGCAACGTCACGCTCTCTCCCAACTGAATTTCATTGCCGTCTGCCAAATTTGTCCGTTCATGCACCGCCCGGCCGGCGACCTGTGCGGCCGCCGCAGCTTGCAAGTAGTATCCTTCGCCGCTGCGGACAATCTCGGCATGCCGCCGCGACAGATTCGCCAACAAGGCCACGTCGGCCATTGGCGGTTCGGAGACCGGGCCGCCGAGCGAAACGCGGTCACCGGTGCACAACAAAAACGTGCCGACACGGTCAATCCACAGCAAATAGCGCTCACTATCCATATCGGCTCCGTCGACGGCATACGTCTGAACGGCAGACGCAGCGGAGTTCTCCGACCAGTAGTTTCCTGACATGGTGACCGGTCCCGCTTTGATTTTAACGCATTTCCCCGGTCGGGGGATCAATTTCAGCAAAGGAATTCCGCCGCATTCCCGTCAACCGGCGTTCAACGGCCTGTGAGCAGTTCCGGGAGGGCGAAGATCCGGCTGAGCCGCGAATCAACTTCATCAACGCGACGCGGAGCTCAGCAGGCACTTCGCTCTCCGAGGTTTTACAGTTGCAGAAATCGCAAATAGGGCAACCGGGCAACCGGCCGCCCGTGGTTGTGAATGTTTTCCGTATCACCCGGCGAGCGCCGTAGGCGGCGGAAAAACCAAGGGCTTTAAACCGACCAGCACCGGCTGCCCCACCACCCCCCGGCGGAGAGTTTCCGCCGAGGGGGAGAGCCATGTTTTTCAGATCAGGCTTCTGAGTGGCTGCCCGTGTCCTGGGCACGATCCAGCTCAAAGTACTGATCGATTTGTTCGGTCAAATCTTCAGGAACGACCGGACCGGTGTGTACGGGAATCATCGGAGTCAACCGTTCTTCCGCATCCAGCATCTTGCCTTTCACATCCAGTTGCTTGTTCAGATCAGCGATCAACTGCTTGGCCCGCGACAGACGCGAGTCATCAATATTGCAGTCGCTGGCAGCTTCGGCGGCTTGCAGGGCTTGCAGCCGGGCGTCCAGGTTCTCGATCTTGACTTGCAGGTCGCGCTTGGAGGCCATCATGTTTTCCAACTTGCGGCGAGCGTTGACAACAACCTGCTCACGCGCCTTGAGGATCTTGCGATGGCTTTTCAGCGTTTCCTCGGCCATTTGGAACCGTTCAAACCGCCGCGCCAAGTCCTGCTTCATTTCCTCTTCGGAATACGTGCGTCCGACATAGCGAACCTCTTCACCGTTTTGCACGAAGCTCTTCAAAGCCAGCATTTCTTGCTTTTGACGTGCCAAGTCTTCCTCGTCCTTGGCGATTTGAGCAGCGCGATGCTCGACGTCAACTTCAGCTTCGGCGATTTGCCGCATCGTGCTGCGGATGTCCGGCAGCAAGTTTTCGACCAAGTCCCGAGCCCGCTGGATTTCCAATTCCGGCGGAACTTCCGAGCGGATCGAATCTTTGACCATCGAGGCGGACGTCTTTACATAGCTCACAGCGTCCCGGCCGAAGACGAATGTTCCGACCAGCGCCAAAGCCGCCGTACCCAAAAGTGCTTTCTTAATCATGTCTGTTCTCCCTCAAATATGCGGAACACCTGTCCCGGTGGCCAGGCTCTGCGAAGCCTGTATGATTGTGACCAACGGACAACAGAAGATTCGGCGGCGAGGGTGAATTATTGGCGCAATTCGCCATAATTTTGGGATGAGGGCAAAAATATTGAAGATTTCACCCCGACCCCTCGCGTTTCAAACAGTGACGGCGCGCACCCAGGTGTCGTAACATATTGTTTCAAATTAACTTACGCACAGTTCACTCCGTCGTGAATCGTGACCGCGTCGCTCATACTCGAAACAACTTTCCAAGGAGAACAACCCATGGTCGCTAGGTTCGCTCTGCTCTCGGCGGTGGTTTTCGCAGTTTTTGCTGTTCCGTTTTCGCAGGCCGAGGAGACGCCGCAAAAGCCCGAAGAGATGAATAAGCAGGAGGTCGAATTTCAGAAAATGCTCAAAGGGGCCGTGCTGGTGGGAAATTTTTCGGTTATCAAGGACGGTGAGGAGTCCGAACCGAAGAAGGATCGCTATAAGGTCGTCGATCTTAAGAAGCTGCCCAACGGGTTTTGGCTGTTCACGTTCCAATACGGCGACAAACCGGCGATTCCCATGCCGCTGCCGGTCAAATGGGCGGACGATACGCCGGTCATCGCCTTGACCGACGTCGCCATCCCCGGCCTAGGCACCTTCAGCTGCCGCGTGCTGTTCCACGAAGGGCAATATGCCGGCACCTGGCGCCACGGTGAAGTGATCGGCAACATGTGGGGCGTCATTCAACCGCCCAAGGCTGACGAAAAATAGCTGCACGCGATCGAACGTCGCGGTGGTCAAGATTCGAAATACGAATATCGAAATCCGAAACAAATACAAATGTTCCAATGATCAAGACGTTTCTGTCATTTGAAGTTCTGTATTGGAATTTGTTTCGGATTTCGTGCTTCTGATTTCGAATTTCTCGCTGCGTGACGCGTGAAGTATTCTCAATAGCGGTGCGGCATGCTACATGCGCCCTTCGGCGATCAAAGCGACGCCCGGGGTCTCGTCGCGGCGGCATTCCTTGTAGAGCGTTTCCAACTCGACCAGTTTGTCGGGCGCGTCGATCAGTCTGTACTTCAATTGCCACGCGTTTAGGATCGGCTCCGTAAATACGCGGGCGGAGTCGTTGGGGATCGCGTCCTGGCTGAGATAGCTGCGATAGCCGACCACGGCGAACAACGGCAGCCCGTAGTCGAAGATGGCGTTGCGCAAGGCGTCGCCCGATTCAAACAGGCCGGTGCATTGAATCATGACCAGCGGCTGCGCGCCCCCCATGTAGAGTCCCGCTGCCACGGACCAGGCTTCCCCTTCACGGCAGACACGGATCAACTGCAGATCGTCAGCCCCGGCGAGCGCCTCCTCCCATTCGCCGAACGTGCTGTCGGGCAGCCAGACGACGTGCGTGATGCCGAGGCGAACCAACGTGTCAACGATCTGCGGACCGGAAAACATGCGACTCACTCAACGTCGGGAAAACGGCAGGCAAATGACGGCCGCTCAGCATAACGGATTTTGGCGAAGAGGGCAGCGCGCCCGCCGGGGACCGCCTTCGTGAGGGCGACCCGCGAATTCCGCAAAACCATTATTGCCGGACTAAGATGATCGTGTATAATGCGCAGTCTTGAGAGACACTCCGACCGAACGGTCGGTAGGTTTTTCGGCGGCCCAATTTACTCTACATATCTGACGTTACGTTCTAGGGCCCCCATTTCAACCGTCAGCTGAGGTCGCAGGGACCAAACTGTCAACCCGCGATCGCGGGAAACGAATACCATTATCAGCGGCCCCTCGAATTTGGGCTGCAACTCAGGAGCCGGGAGCACGATTATGAGCACCGATACACCTCAAGTCGACACGAAAGCCGACTCGCAGTCCAACCCCGCCGAAAAAGAGGAAGTTTCGTTCGCCGAAACGGCATTTAAGTTGGCCGGAAAAAGCGAGGACGAAGCGCGCCGGACCGGTGCGGTCGACACGGCGGACGATCAGGTCGAACGGCTGTTTGAGAAAAAATACCAAACCGCGAACAGCCCGGCGCACCGTGCGGTGTGGGACCGCAAAGTTCCCGTCGACCTGTTCAACTTCACCACCGCCGCTCCCGATTCCGACGTCGCCAAGGTGATGGACGATTCCTACGAAGTCGTCCGCAAACACCGTGAAGCGGGCACGGTCTACGATGAAAACAACAAGCTGAACAATGCGCTGCTGCAGGAATTGTCCGGCGCCGGTTATTGGGGATTGCTCGTCGGCAAGGAGTACGGCGGCTCGGGGGCGAAGTTCGCGAACTTCGCGCAGTTTCTAACCAAAATGGCGATGGTCGATCCCACGATCAGCGGTATGGCGTCGGTCCACGGTTGTATCGGGGCCGTCGATCCGGTCCGCACGTTCGGCAGCGAAGCACAGAAGCAGCGGTTCTTGCCGCTATTGGCCTCCGGCGAACGGCTTTCGGCCTTTGCCCTGACCGAGCCGGGCGCGGGTTCCGACTTGACCGCGTTGAAAACCACGGCGGAACTCGATGGCAACGAGTACGTTCTCAATGGCGAAAAGCTGTTCATCACCAACGTGCGGCCCGGCGGTTTGCTGGGGGTCGTCTGTTTGATCAACGACAAACCGGCGGTGTTGATTGTCGACGTGCCGGCTGAGAACAACGAGAACTTCGAGTGGGTCAAGTACGGCATCTACGCCATGAAGCACGCCCACAACATGGGCATGAAGTTCAAAAACATGCGCGTGCCGGCGGAGAACCTGCTCACTCCCGCCCGCGGCGACGGTTTGACGATCGCCTATCACGGCTTGAACCTGGGCCGGGTGTCGCTGTGTGCCGCCGCCTCGGGAAACATGCGGAACATGATGGCCAGCATGATCCCCTGGGCCAAGTACCGTGAGACGTACGGCGCCGCGATCTGTACGCGGGAATTGGTGCAGCGCCGCCTGGGACATCTGGCCGGCTACGTTGTGGCGGCAGATGCGTTGGTTGAATGGTGTGCGAACCTGATCGACCAAGGTTATCGTGGCGAGATGGAATGTATCATCGCCAAGATCTTCGGCAGCGAAGCCCAAAAGGACGCGGCGATTGAACTGTTCATGAAGACGCACGGCGGCCGTTCGTTCCTGCACGGGCACATTTTGGGGGACAACATCCACGAGTTCCTCGCACCGTGTATTTACGAAGGCGAAGGCGAGATGCTGGGCATGGCCTACTTTAAGTCGCTGGTCAAACAGCACGGCAAGGAGTTCTTCGAGCCGATCGGCTTTGCTCTGCAAAAAGCGGGCATCAAACAGCCCAACATGATGAACCCGTCGCATTTGATGGCGCTGTCGGGACCGATGATGCAGTACGGCAAATGGCTGACCGCCCGCAAACTGCAGCGGAGCCAGACGCCGGATTGGCCGCGGATGCCGAAGAATCTTAAGGCGCACGGCGAATTCGCCGCCGATTGGCTGCAGCGTTCGGCGCTGGAGATCACCGGTACGATGCGGAAGTTCCAACTGAAGCTGGCGGACCGGCAATGCCGCATGTCCGAATTGTCGGCACGCGTCCAGACGGCGACGACGATGCTTTGCACAAGCTTGTACGCGTCGCGTCAAACCGATCCGTTGATCCAGGAAGCGGCCGATTGCTTCTGCCAGCATTTGACTGCCCAACTGTTGGGGCGGCGGCCGAGCGATCGGTATTTCCGCAGTGTCACGTCGGTGGGATCGGCGATCGTCGACGGCGGCTTCAAGTCGATCGCCGGCCTGAACCCGGACGAAATCCTGATGCCCTACAAATAGGGCATCGGGGCGGACGGTCAATCCGGGTGGCTGGGGACGAGCGTCAAGCTCGCCCCCAGGTGGCTGCGAATGCCCACGATCTATCACTTGGGGGCGGATTTTCTTCGCCCCCAGCCACCGGTCCCTCGACTTAGGATAGTGTCAGGCGGGAGCCTGACCTACGGCCGAACCGCGAATTCATCGGTCAATGCGAGAGTCGCGCCGTCGTGGGTGGACGCGCAAGGTGGTCATCGGTCATCATAGCGAAGATGTTGTGGTGAACGGCCGGAACGCACTTTTCCGGTGGAGGATGTTGGGACGGCAGACATGGATTCGCGCAATACAGCTTTGGCGCTCGGAGGCGGGGGAGCACGCGGCTTGGCGCATTTGGGCGTCATCGAGTCGCTGTTGGACGCTGAGATTTCGATCAACCGCATCGTGGGGGTGAGCATCGGCAGCCTGGCCGGGGCGATGTATGCCTTTCACCCGGAGATCCACAGTTGCCAAGAAGTGGCGCTGGAATATTTGCTGTCGGAGGGTTTCCAACGGCATCAGAAGATCATGTTCGGCGCGCAGAACTCCGACGGAGCGGCAGAGACGACCGGCGGCGTGTTTGCCTGGTACAGCCGGGCCAAGGGCTATTTGCGGGCGAACCGCATTTTTCACCGCGTCATCAGCCATCCCTCGCTGCTGCCGGGGATCGTGATGCGGGACGTCGTGGACAATTTACTGCCCGACGCCGACATCGCCGACGTGGAGATCCACTTGAGTATTGTGGCGGCCGATTTGCGGAGCGGGCACAAAGTGATCTTGGAACGCGGCTCGGTGCGCGAAGCGGTGCGGGCTTCCTCGGCGCTGCCGGGAATTTTTCCGCCGGTGGAATTCGAGGGGATGTTGCTCAGCGACGTGGGCGTATTCTATTCCTTGCCCACGACGGTGGCCCGTTCCTACGGTCTGCACCAAGTGATTGCGGTCGACGTCAGTTCGGATATGCGGCGAATTCAGAATTGCGGCACGGCGCTGGATGTGTTGATGCGGATGGATGAAATCGGCGAGAGCCTGTTCCGCAAACAAGTCCGCGACGCCGCCGACTTGGTGATCCGCCCGGATGTGTCGGGCATTCAGTGGTTCGATTTTTCGCTGCCGAAGGAACTCATCGAAACCGGCCGCGAGGCGGGCCGCGAAGCGCTGCGGAGTTGGGACGAATCCGCCGACGCGCAAAGTCGAATCGCGCCGCCCGTTTAACGTTAGACGGAGTTCAGCATGGCGTTCGCTGTTTATTATCGCTCCACCGAACCGGTAATGATCAGCCTGAGATCTTACGGTTTCCCGGTAGTTGAACACCGCCCTCCGGCTCCACCCAGCGAAGCGGAGCTTCGCGAAAGTGCGTTCCCAAGCAGAGCTTGGGAACGAGAACTTCCTAAAGTCTAAGGTCGAAAACCTAAAGCCTTGTCTCTCTGTGGCTAAACCGTAAACCCGATCACGATGTCGTAAACACAAACTCCCCAGCCCGTGCATCGACGTGGATCGTCGAGCCTTCGGTGAATTGGCCCGATAGGATTTCATTGGCCAATGTATTCTGCAGGCGCTGTTGAATTACGCGCTTCAGCGGCCGCGCGCCGTAGACTGGGTCGTAGCCTTCGTTGGTCAATTGGTCCTTGGCGGCGTCGGAGACGGTCAGTTCGAAGCCGGCGCTTTCCAATTGCTTCTTCAAGTTCTTCAATTGCAGATCGACGATCTGGTGGATCTCCTCTTTGCCCAGCGGATGGAATACGATCGTTTCGTCAATCCGGTTGAGGAATTCCGGCAGGAACTCGCGCCGCAAGGCATCCATCACGCGGTTGTGGATTTCCCGTTCGTTTTCCTTGCCGGCCAGATCCATGATCGTCTGGCTGCCGATATTGGACGTCATCACCACGATCGTATTGGTGAAATCCACCGTGCGGCCCTGGCTGTCGGTGAGCCGGCCGTCGTCGAGCAATTGCAGCAGCACGTTGAACACGTCCCGGTGCGCTTTTGCG
>CALFYU010000251.1 GCA_937952455.1 uncultured Planctomycetaceae bacterium | reverse complement strand
GACATGTCGAAATCCATGCCCTTGAATACGCCGATCCTCGCTGTGGCCTGCGGGCTATGGTTGATGGCGGCATCGGTCGTCGCGTCAGACGCTGCTGACGAAACCGGGCCGTTTCAGGCGACCGGCTTTAAGGTCGGTGAAATCGATGCTACGTCGGCCATCGTGTGGACACGGTTGACGTTGCGTCCGCAGCGCAATCCCAGCGACGGCCCCGACGTCAAGATCGATTATGAAAAGACAAACAAGTCAGTTCCCCGCCGAGATCGAACCGTCAAAGCGATCCGCTTCGACGACGGCGTGACGGTACGCGATATGCGGATGGCGGCGCCGGGAGCGGATGGCGAAGTCCGCGTGTTGTATCAGCCCGATGGCGATTCCCAGTGGCGGGAAACGCCGTGGGAGCAGGTCGATCCGCTGGGCGATTTAACGCGTCAGTTCCACCTCCGCGACTTGCAGCCGGCGACGCGTTACCTCCTCCGGGTCGAAAGCCGTACTCTACAGGGCCAGTCCGGGCAAACACTTGAAGGGGAATTTCGCACCGCGCCCGCAGCGGATGATGCGGCGCGCGTGGTTTTTACTGTCTCTACAGGACAAGGGAATCTCGATAACGACCGTCCGGACGGTTTCAATATCTATCCCGAGATGCGCAAGCTATCACCCGACTTTTTCGTGCACACGGGTGACATCCTGTACTACGACGATTTTGCCAAGACGGTCGATTTGGCGCGCTATCACTGGCAGCGGACGTATAGTTGGCCGACGAACGTCGAGTTTCACCGGCATGTCGGCAGCTACTTCATCAAAGATGACCACGACACGTGGCGGGACGACTGCTGGCCGTCGATGAAGACGCCCTACATGCACGAGTTCACGTTTCCGCAGGGGGTCGCGCTGTTTTTGGAACAGGTGCCGATGGGGGACCGGACGTACCGCACGCGGCGCTGGGGGAAGGACCTGCAAATTTGGATGGTGGAGGGCCGCGATTTTCGCAGCCCCAATGACGCACCGGACGGGCCGGACAAGACAATTTGGGGAGCGGAGCAAAAGGAGTGGTTCAAACGGACGCTGACCGAATCCGATGCCACGTTTCGCCTGTTGATCAGTCCCACGCCGATCGTGGGACCGGATCGGCCGACCAAAGCGGACAATCATGCGAACACCGCCTTTGCGCATGAAGGCAACGAAATTCGCGAGTTTCTAAAGGACCACAAAAATGTCTTCGTCGTGTGCGGCGACCGGCATTGGCAATATGCGTCGGTCGATCCGAAGACGGGCGTGCGGGAATACTCCTGCGGGCCGGCGAGCGACGTGCATGCCGGTGGTTGGAAGCAGGAGGACTATATTCCGGAGTACCACCGGTTTTTGAAAGTCATTGGCGGTTTTTTGGCCGTTACGGTCGAGCGGCAGGAAGGGCGACCGACGATCGTCTTTCGGCATTACGACGTCAATGGCAATGTCACCCACGAGGATCGATTTGCGGCGGAGTCGCCGTGAGCACCGCTGTCAGAAACACTAAACTCGGTGACAAGAATTTCGCTTGATCATCGATCGAGGTGATTCTCTACCGCGGGCGGTTATCGAGACGGAGCGTTAGGGCCGGCGCGGGCGGAAATTCTTCGCTGATGCCGCAGGCCACCCAATGACCGGTTTCGACGATCGGCTCGAGGCCGCGCCGCACGTTGGGGTCCAGTGATTCCCAGTGTTTGCGTTTGAACACAAAGACTTCCTCAGGCGATTGTGCGACTCTTTGCAGCACATACGAAGCCCCTCGCTCTTCGTGTCGCGTGATGCGGCCGTCGTGGCAAGCCTCGACATAGAAGTTGGCGGAATACTCGTCCCCCATGGGCAGTACCACCGGGTGACGATTCCGTTCGGGCAAGGATGTTACGCGGGCCACGATCGTCTTGGCCGAATAGGTGTCGTTGATCGAGCCGCGACCGGTTGATAAGGCGACCGATATCAATAGCGGCATACCCATACCAACGGCGGCCAACAGCGTCACGGCATCGTTGCGCTTGTGTCCGTGCCATGCCATTGCGACGAAGAGAGTCACCATCGCCGTCAACCCCGCGAGTGCCCATAGCGATATCGGTTGCAACAGCCCATATGCCAATCCGGAAATCAGCGTCACGGCAAACAGGACCGCGCCGAAGCGCACAGACCGGAGCAATGCGTCTCTTTGATCCGATTGCAGCCAACGTGATAACACCACGGCCGAGGCCAGCGCCAACCCCGGGAAGCCGGGGAGTACGTACGTGACGAGGATTTGCCGGCAGAGCGTGAAGAACAACGCCGGCGTCAATCCCCAGATCACGGCGTAGGCCAGCCACATGTTGTCGGCATCAATCGTCAGCGTCCGCCGCTGCCGCCAGGTTTCGATCGCGTAGCGAACGAGTAAGGGCGTCCAAGGCAAAAAGGCGATCGCCAGCATCACCCAACTCGCGCCGTAGGGTTGTGTGTGTCCCCCGCCGTAGCGGTCGCCGTAGTCGTGCACGAGGTAGCGGAGGATGTGTTCGTTGATCAGAAAGTAACGGAGGAACCCCGGATTGGCGCGCTCCGCCAGGAGGAACCAGGGGACGGTGACCACAACTGCAATTGCGGAGCCTGAAATCCAGGGCAAGCGGCATAGCGACTTCCATTGATGCGCGATGGTTAACCAGGCGGCAAGGGCGATTCCGACAAGCACGACCGCCACGGGGCCTTTGGCCAAACAACCCAGTCCCAGCGCAAAGAAAAAGGCCCGCCCCCACCACGCTGCGTGGGCGTCGTCGGCAATGAATAACGCGAAAGTCATCATGGCCAGACTCACCGCCGCGGCGAGTGCCATGTCGAGTATGCAGGCGCCGCTGAGGACGAAGAACAATCCCGTGGAGGCCAACACAAGTGCAGCCAACAGTCCCACATGCAGGGACCACAACTTTCGCCCAAACAAAACGGTCATGGCGATCACCGCGCTGCCGAGCAGCCAATTCGGCAGCCGCGACGACCATTCAGAGACGCCGAACACGTGAAACGACAGCGCCGTCATCCAGAATGAGAGCGGCGGCTTGCCCAAGAAGGGTTCCAGCCGGCCGTACAGATGAAACCTCGGGGTCACCCAATCTCCAGAGCGGAACATCTGCCAGCCGATCTCAGCATGCCGCGCCTCGGTATTGTCCGTAACGGCAAGCGTGTTGAGCGTCGCCAGACGGACGACGAGAATCACAGCGATGGCGGCGAGCACCATCAGATTGGAATTCCGCGTCCAAGCTGAAGTCGGGGGATGGGCGAAGCCGGGTTTCATGGGGTTTACGAGATTCGAGATAACGGAACTGCTGTCGGAAGGGAGGTGAAGTCGAACGAAGAACCGCGTCAAGGCCTGACAGGTGACGTTCTGAGATGAGGCGAGGAGTCGGTTTTTAGAGGATGAAAACCGGGGTCTTTATCTCATTCGGCGAATTGCGTCAACGAGTAAATTGTGCCCAAAGCCGATGTCTTCGTGGTTTCGGGACATCGCGATGACGGGTTGCTTGACTTTGCTCGGCCGCGGCCGAATGATTTGGAGCGACCCGCTGTCCTCAACTTCGCTGCGGTGATCATCATGAATTGGTTCCCCACACAAGTGTCAAACAGTTCCGCCGACAATCCCGATCCCCAGGCGGGGCGTCCGGGCGGCAGCGAGCCAGTTGAATCTGCGATTCTCGATGCGTATTCGATGGCCGTCATCAAGGTGGTTGAAACGGTTTCGCCGGCGGTGATCAGCGTGACCGGCGTCGGCCAGCAGGCCCGGCGCGGCTCAGGATCGGGATTTATCATCACGCCCGACGGCTATGCGGTGACCAACAGCCACGTGGTGGCGGAGCGGGATCGTTTGATCGCCGAGACGAATGAAGGGGACCGCGTCGATGCGGAGGTCGGGGGGGGTGATCCGGCCACGGCCCTCGCCCTGCTGCGACTTGCGTCGCGCGATTTGCCGTATGTCTCCGTCGGCGATTCGTCGCAATTGCGCGTGGGGCAACTGGTGATCGCCACCGGCAGTCCGCTCGGATTGCAGTCGACCGTGTCGACCGGCGTTGTCAGCGCCACCGGCCGCAGTATGCGCAGCCAGGCGGGGCGGATGATCGAAAGCGTCATTCAGCACTCCGCTCCGATCAATCCCGGCAACAGCGGCGGTCCGCTGGTCGACACGCGCGGCCATGTGATCGGCGTCAATACGGCGATCATCATGATGGCACAGGGCATCGGTTTTGCGGTGCCGAGTAACACCGCGCAGTGGGTGACGACCGAAATCCTGGTCCATGGGCGCGTGCGGCGTCGACATCTGGGCATTACCGCCAGCGGCGTCCGTGTGGCCCGCGAAGCGGTGCGAGCCTTGGATCTGCTAACTGATCAGGCGGTTTGTGTGCATGACGTGGAACCACAAAGTCTGGCCGCCAAGAGTGATCTGCGCTCAGGCGACCTGTTGATCGCCATGAACGATCGCATCATTGAAAGCGTGGACGACGTCCACCGGTTATTGGCATCGATTCCGATCGAACTTCCCATCGAGGTGACGATCGTGCGCGATTCGAAGAAACTGACCGTCGTGCTTGGGAACGGTTAGCGGCTGCCCGGACGCCATGCCGGACATTGCGACGTTGTGCGCCGCCTGCTGATGACCGTCAGATTGACGATGCGATTCTTGCGGTTCGGCCGCTGGATATGAGCGTCCCATTAAGGGTTCGTTAACGGTCTGTGAATAAGCGGGCGATTTGTTCCGATTGCGTGTTAGACGGACGGATTTCGTTTGATTCGACGAAATGGTTTGAGTAGTCTGGCCCGCCGTTGGCTGTGCTGGAACCATGCGTGCGATGCTTATTCAGTTGTCGCCGCGGCATTCAAATTTCGCGCGGCTACTCCATATTCCACATCGACGCCTCGAATCAAAGCGACAAGGAAACACGATGAGAACATTGGTTTTGCTGTTGGCAGTTGCGGCTCTTGGAACCGGGTGCGGCAAGAAGATGCCGGACAACATTCCCGATCGGCCGGACGTGAAACTCCCGGCGATCCTTTCGGTACAGCGGTAGGGCGTCGTAACGGCCACGTTTCAGGGCACTGGCGGACAGGCCGCCAGCGGCACCCCAGCAGCCGGTGACACCCCAGCCGCGAGTGCCACCCTAAGAGTTGGCGCACGTGATGCGCTAGTTCGCCGACGGGGTTTGAATGGCGGATCGCGCTCCGCTGCCGGTTTCGACGGCCTGCATGTCGACTTCGATGGTCGTGGTGCGGTGGAAGCTTTCGACGTCTTCCAGTTCGTCCTTTTCGTCACGCTCGATGGTCACGGTCCAGCGGGCGACGCCGAAGGGGACCTCATCGCTGATGGCTAATTCGGCGACGTTTTTCGTCCGGCTGGTGTTGGTTTCGGAGATCTTGACGCCCTTGTATCGACGTGCCATGACCGTGCCGAGTTTGACGTCGACCGGCTCGGCTTCCTTGGCGACCGCTTCGAAGTCGCGATAGTGCGCAATCAGTGAGATCATCGGATAAACCGCCAGGACTTTCTCTTTTACCGGTTGAGCAGGCCTGTCCCCTAATTTGCGATACCCTTCCAGAATTGGCAAGAAGGTCACGGGAAGCTCGTCCGCATCTGTGATTTTTCCGATCACCGCTTGTTCGGGAATCAAAACCTTATAGATGATCGTTCCGAAACGGCCGGTTTCGACCCCTTCGGCCGATGACTTACCGGTCTCGACCTTCATTTCCACCCAGCGGCAAGGGACCTCCTTGCCGTGGTACTCGCGGGTTTCCCGGGCGACGGAACTGATCGTCAGCCTGGGTTGGCTCTGTAGCGTCAAAACCTGGTCGGCGTTGGGACGGGCTTCGACGTTGCGATAATCCCCCTCGTATCGGATCCAGGTGCCGTCCTCCTCCGGCAGGCTCCAGATCAGTCCCTGTGCCGCCGACGTCCGCGGCGCAGCCAACACCAAGGACGCACTCAGTATCGCGGCGAACGTCCAAACAAAACGACGAATCATGACAGGACTCTCCGGGAGGAATTCCGTGGGCAATTTTGTGTGCAGTGCCGCCCTGCGGCAGACCGGTGCCGAGCGCGGCGCCGAGCAGACAGGAAAAAACGGTGATTTCCAGTCTCGCACACCGCGAAGCCGCTGACAAGTGATTTTGGGGGTCTGCTCAGTCGCGAATCTGCCTGCACGTTTGCGTTTCGGCAATTCCGCGCCACCGGCCCACACTTCTTGACCGTTACAATCGTTCGATCTAGACTTAAGTGGCTGCAGTATTTGCAGAAAGTCCGCTCGCCCTGCACATCGCGTTACGATGAGTTCGAGCATTTTCCCGCCGAGACATCGCCGCCTGTCGGTAACCCCGCCTGTTTGCGATCGACCGTCCCGGCTGACTGTTTTGTATCAAGGAGCCTCCTATGCTTCGCATGAGGGCCACAATCGCATTCGTCACCGCTGCGCTATTTTGTTCATATGTCGCTCGAGCAGAAGATCAAAAAACGGCGGAACAGCCCGCCAAAACAACTACCGACAAACCGGCGGAAAAACCGGAAAAGAAACCGGTCATCAACTGGGCGCACCTGGAGCTGACCGGCAGTTATCCCGAAGGAGCGCAGTCCCCTCCGCTATTCAGTCAGACGACCGACAGTTTAGCCACCATCGTTGAACGGCTGGATAAGGCCGCGGATGACCGCAAGATCAGCGGCGTCATTTTGCATATCGACGAAGCAACCATCGGCCGCGGAAAACTGAACGACATCCGGCAAGCGATCGGCCGGGTGCGGGCGGCGGATAAAAAGGTGTTTGCCTGGATCGATGAGGGGGGCAGCGCCGAGTACCAGATCGCGACGGCTTGCGATCAGATTTTCATGCCCGAATCAGCAACGCTGATGCTCACAGGTTTGCGAGCGGAGATCAGTTTCTACAAGAACCTGTTCGACAAGGCAGGCCTGCAGGCCGACATGTTGCGGGTGGGCGCGTTCAAATCGGCCGCCGAGCCGTATACACGGACGGAAATGAGTCCGGAGTTCCGCCAGGAAATGGAAGAGATCATCGGCGATTTCTACGAGCAGATGATTACGATGATCGCCGAGTCGCGCAAGCTGGACGCCAAAGCGGTCGAGGCGGCCATCGATGCCGGTCCGCTGTCGGCTCCCGAGGCGCAGCAGCTGGGCCTGATCGATCAGGTGGCTTATGAAGACCAGCTGATCAAAGCGGTCGAGGAGCAACATCCTGATGCGGACGTGAAGCTGTCGAAAAAGTACGGCAAGAAAAAAGTCGAGCTGGATTTCTCCTTGTTCGGATTTCAACAAACGATGAACCTGCTGATGGGCATCGAACCGAAGCGTCACAGCCGAAAGCCGAAGATCGCCGTGATCTATGCCACGGGGGCGATCAAATCGGGACGTAGCGAGCAGGGACTATTTGGTGGCCAATCGCTGGGGTCCGAGACGTTGATCAAGGCGATCCGCGAAGTCCGCGAGGACGAGACGGTCAAGGGGGTTGTGCTGCGGGTCGACAGTCCCGGCGGCAGCGCGCTGGCCAGCGACCTGATGTGGCGGGAATTGGAACTGCTGGAAGTCCCATTCTTTGTCAGCATGGGCGATACGGCGGCCAGCGGGGGTTATTACATCTCGATGGGGGCCGACCGGATTTTTGCTGAGCCGGGCACGCTCACCGGGTCGATTGGAGTCGTCGGCGGCAAAATCGCCGTAGGCGGATTGTTTGATAAGGTGGGTGTCACGACCAGCGTGATCAGTCGCGGCAAAAACAGCGGCGTGTTCAGTATCAACGAGGGCTTCACCGATTCCGAACGCGAGGCGATGGTCAAATTGCTGAATACGGTCTACGAGCAATTCACCGGCAAAGCGGCAAAAGGCCGTGGCATGAAATTGGAACGGCTCAAAGAGTTAGCGGGCGGCCGCGTCTATACGGGAAGCCAGGCGCTCAAGGTGGGACTTGTCGACGAATTGGGCACGTTGTCCGACACGATCGCCGCCGTCAAAGTCAAGGCGGGCTACAAGGCGGATGAAAAGTTGGAACTCAAGGTGCTGCCCAAGCCGCCCAATCCGCTGGAAGCGTTGCTCGGTCCGCTGGATCCCGAAGCGCAAAGCCGCGCTGCCCAGACGGCCCTGGTGCGGCGGGCGCTCGACGATTTGGCACCGGAGATTACGCGTCAATTGCAGGGCTTGGAGTTGATCAGATTGTTTGGCAATCAGCGGGTGCTGGCCCTGATGCCGTTTCGATTGAACTTGCAATAAGCAAGTCCCATAGTCAGGCAGCCGCCTGACGCAGTTTATTACCCAAGAAGGGAAGCGCCCCATGGCGGCCTTATGCAAACGGACGTTGCTGCTTGCCTGTGTCCTTGGCGGATTGGTTTGCAGCGACCGAGCCACGGTCTGTGCCGATGGCGAGGAAGCCGCGAAATCGGAATTGGCGCAGTACTACGGCTTTTTGCCGCTGGAGATTTATAAGCTCAACAAGCGTTCCCGCAATTTGTTGCCGGCGGACTTGAATCACGACGGGCGGACCGATCTGATCATCGTCGACAACAGCAACAGCCGGCTCGATTTGTTGCTGCAGCGCGAGAAACCGCAGCCGGCCGAGAAGCCGGGGCCCGGCGCGAGTGTCGCCAATTTCATCGGCAGCGACGGACGGATGAAAGCCGACAAGATCACGGTCGACAAAGCCGTCAGCGCCTTGGCGGCTGGTGATTTCAACAACGACGGCCGCACGGATCTGGCTTATTTCGGCGGCGCCGACCAATTGGTGGTCCGTTACCAGGGAGAAGACGGCGACTGGCAATCGACGCGGCAGTTTCGCCTGCCGGAAGTCAGTCCCGCTTCGTGGAACACGGCCGCCGGCGATCTTAACGGCGACGGCAAAGACGATATCGCTGTGTTGGGGCAGAGACAAACGTATTTGATTTATCAAGAAGACGACGGAAAACTGTCAACACCGCAATCGGTGATGAACACCTCCGAAAAGCTGGGTTTGGTCCGCATCACCGATATCGACGGCGACGGCCGTGCCGATTTGAGCTATCAGTCGCAAGAGGGGGACGAACATCCCTTCTGCGTTCGGTTTCAAGATCCGCAGGGCCGCCTGGGACCGGAGTACCGCTTCGAAGTCGGCATGCCCCGCGCCTCGACACTGTATGACCTCGACGGCAAGCCGGGAGATGAAATCCTGACGATCGATGCCCGCACGGGCCGTGTCAAAGTCCATCGCGTCGTCCGCTCCGAACCACAGGACGGGGAATTGACGGGGCAGATGATTTATTACGGCTTCGGCTCCGGCGGCTCGGGGCGGCATACTGACATCGGTATCGGCGACGTCGACGGCGACGGACTGGCCGACGTGGTCGTCACCGATCCCGGCGGCGCGCAGGTCATCGTGTTTCGCCAACATCCACAGACCGGTCTCGATCAGGGACAGACTTTTCCCAGTCTGACCGATGCGCAACAGGTCCGCGTCGGCAATCTCGACGCCGATCCGGCGACCGCTGAAGTGGTCGTGCTCAGCGATAAGGAAAAGGCGATTGGCTACAGCCGCATGACACACGGCCGATTGTCGTTTCCGATCGTGTTGCCGCTGGAAGACGAGCCGATGGCCATCGAGTTGGCGGACCTCAACGGCGACGGGCAGCAGGAATTGATCTGCCTTTCCCGACGGGGGAAATCGGGGTATCAACTCCAGGCCATGTCGCTCAAAGAGGACGGTCAATGGGTCCCTGTTCCGTGGGGCAACGTCGACCAGCAAGCGGTGGAGTTATCGTTCAAGAGCCAGCCGAACCAACTCAAGAAACTGGATGCCAACGCCGACGGCCGCATCGACTTTCTCGTCTTTTCCGGTTCCGAACCGGAATTGCTGCTCACGAATGACCAGGGGATCCCCGAACCTTTGGAGAATCGCCGGGGGCTGGGATTAGGAAAAGTCGACGAGGGAGCCGTGTTTGCGCGTATCGACCCCGATCCGGTGCTATTGGTCGCGCAACAGAATTTCGCCCGCAATATGAAAATCAACGCCGACCGGCAATGGCAGGTGGTCGATCAGTACAACGCCATGGAAAAGAGCGCCAAGATCGAAGGGGCCGCCCCGATTAACCTCGACGAGGAACCGGGCGATGAAGTGGTGTTGGTCGATACGGGTGTGAAGAAACTCCGCGTGCTGCGAAAACAGGAGAACCTCTTCCGACCGTGGCGCGAGGTGGAGATCGGCGACTTTCGGTATCATTCCACGCACGTAGCCGACCTCAACGGCGACGGCCGCGACGACTTGCTACTATTCGGTATTGGACGCTTTGGAGTGCTCTACGCGAGTCGGACGGATCCGCGGCTGGAGGAAGTTGCCACGTATGAGACGCAGTTAGAAGACGCGCGATTTGCGGACTTGGTCGCTGGCGATCTCAACGGCGACGGCTACGTCGACGTCGCCTGTCTGGACACCAAGACGCAGCTTGTGGAAATCCTCGACTTCGCCCCGGAGACCGGGCTGCAGCATGCGTTTTTCTTTAAGGTCTTCGAGGAGAAGAGCTTTAACTCCAACGACTCGACCGGCACCGACCCCCGCGAGGCGGTCATCGCCGACGTCACGGGCGACGGCCGAAACGACCTGATCTTATTGTCGCACGACCGCGTGCTGGTCTATCCGCAGGACACCGGCGAGTGATATCCGAGCGCGATACGCCCCGCGGCCATCGCAATCCTGAGTCTCCGCCGGGAGTCTCGGACATGACGGAATCGCCAAGCGACAAACGTCCTCTGCCGGCGAGGCGGCGATGGGGCCTGAAGGTCGCCATCGGTTTGATCGTGTTGTTGGCGGTCGGTCCCTATGCCGTCAGCCGCGTACGTAGTCCGGGGCGCCGAGTTCTTGTGTTTGGCACCGACGAACGCGCCGCAACCGCTGATGCGGATCCTGGAACCATTCGCATTATGACATATAACATCGCACACGGCCGCGGCGCGACGGATGACAACTGGCAGCAGCCGGGCGCCGAGAAGAGGGACCGGATCGCCGCGATTGCAGAGTTCTTGGCAGAGACCGGCGCCGACATCGTTGTACTCAACGAGGTCGACTTCGATGCGACGTGGAGCGGGCATCAGAATCAGGCGGCCGCCCTGGCCGCTGCCGGAGGATTTCACTATCGCGTCGAACAGCGAAACATTGATTTCCGCTTTTTGTACGGGAGTTGGAAATTCGGCAATGCGATTCTCTGTAAGTTTCCCATCGTGGACGCCCAGGTGGTTGAATTGCCGCCGCACTCGGCCTGGGAAGACTGGCTGGCCGGCCGAAAACGGGCCGTGGTCGCCACATTAAAGCTCCCCGGCGACCGGCGGGTGCGGGTGTTGGCCGCGCATTTGGAACACCGGCGGGAAATCAACCGCGTCCGTGGAGCCCAAAGGATCGTCGATGTCACACGGGCTTCTGAGATTCCGCTGATTGCCGCCGGCGATTTGAACTCGTCGCCCCCTGGTTTTCCGGGGGCTAAGACGACCGCCGAGGGGGCGAACGCAATGACGGTGCTCGACGAGTCGCAATTATTTCAGCGCCGCCTGCCAAATGACCCCGGCCCAGCAAACATGACCTATTCGTCAACCGATCCCAAGCAAGTGATCGACTGGATCCTCATCCCGTCGGATTGGACGTTCGAGGACTATGAGGTGCTCGCCGGAGAACTTTCCGATCACCGCGCCGTGCTGGCGACGGTGCGGCTCGCCCCGTGACGGATGACATTCGCCCGCGAAACCGCTATGAAAGCGGTCGAGTTCACTTCATTCTGCTACTGAGCGAGCCGATCCGTCATGTCCAATCAAACGCCACCCGGGGACAAGGTTCTCATCGACCGCATCGTCGATTTGGAAATTCTGATGACGCACATGCAGGAGGATTTCCAAAAACTCAACGCCGCCGTCCTCGATCAACAACAGGAACTCGCCGCCCTCGCCAAGAGTCTCCAGCGATTGGAGAGCAAAGTCGATAAACTCGGCGACGAACCGGACAGCCGCGACCCGCTCCAGGAGCGCCCGCCGCATTATTGATTTTGAGTGGCCAGTGGCCTGAGAGTAGGCGGTAGGCAGAAAGAAGCGGCCAGTGGCCGGTGGTCAGTGGCGATAAAGGTGGAACTTGAACGGCCGGACAGCATAGCTCCACCAACCCTACGGTCTACGGTTGACAGCCTACAGTCTTGTTCCTCAAGCCTGTCGCCTCAAGCCTCATCCCTTCCATTGACATCCGCCGCACCGCATGTGAAAGTGTGCGAAGTTTGCCGGTTGCGTAAATCCGGCAACCTGCTTGTTCTACTGCTCCCCGAAAGTCCATCCGTGAAGTATCGTCCGTATCTCCTGCGTTCGCTGTGGGTCGGCGGCGTCCTGCTGCTGTTATTTCTGGTGGTGCTGTTTGTCTGGCTGGCATTGAGCAGTTTGGGGGACGAAGGGGGCGCGCAGGCGGCGAAGGCGATCACGTTGGCGCTGGCGATCTGTATGGGATTTGACCTGGTCGGCATGGTCGTGCTGCTGACGCTGTCCGAGTTGGAACGGACCGCTCGCCACGAGCCGCCTGACAGCGAATAGAATTTTCAGCAAGCGGCCGACCGACTGCATCGGTCAAAATACCGTCAACAAAAAGTTGCGGATCATCTGCCGCTCCCCCTCGCTCAGCGGGCCGCGAAAGCGAAGCTGGAGCCGGTTGTCGCCGTCGCGCCGCCCGGAAATTCGCACGGTTGTCGCCGACAGCTTCGTTTCTTGGAAGTAGTCGCGGATCTCGTGCTGCGCCCGCTCCGCGATCCGCCCGGTGACCTCGACGCCGCCCGGGCCGGTGCGAATCTGAAAGTCGTATCGCGGACGCACCGCCAGCCAGACGACGTACAACACGCCCGCTGCGATCAAAAACTTCAGCCACATGGTCCTGTCGCGCTTTGCAGGAGGATGAGGATTCTTGTTGGTACCGTCATCATACGGCAATCTGGCGATCATTGCGACGCGACGCGAAACGCAGGCCGCCGCCATTGTGGTCAGCGATGGGTGCCGCCATACTCGGTGAAGACCAAACACTCCTCGCGGCGACACCTATGCAAATCATTCCTGTTCTCGACATTCTGGACGGCAGCGTCATGCGCGGCGTCGCTGGGAAGCGCGAGACCTATCGGCCGGTGGAAAGCGTGCTCGCCGACTCCGCGCTGCCACTCGACGTCGCCCGTGGTTTCCGCGATCAGCTCGGTTTGAATCGCCTGTATCTGGCCGATCTTGACGGGATCGTGCACGGCCGCCCGAATCGCCAATTGTGGCGCGAATTGGCGGACGAGGGATTTGAGTTGCTCGTCGATGCCGGCGTGAAGACCGTCGCGGATGCGCGGCAGGTCTACGACAGCGGGGCCGCTGCGGCGATTGTCGCGTTGGAAACCTCGCCTGCGCGGGAAATGATCGCTGAACTGACGACCAATTACGGGCCGC
>CALFYU010000250.1 GCA_937952455.1 uncultured Planctomycetaceae bacterium | reverse complement strand
CAAGCAACGCCATTTCCAAGGCGATACACGCCAGCGACGTCGGTTTGGCCCCCAATTCCGACGGCCGGATCATCCGCCTCAATATTCCGCCGCTTTCGACAGAACGCCGCCGGCAACTGGTCGCGCGGGTCAAGGAATTCGCCGAAGAAGCCCGCGTCTCAATCCGCAACATCCGCCGCGACGGCAACAAACATGCGGATCAGGCGGAGAAAGACAAGCTGATGTCCGAAGATGAACGGGACGTGACCAAGGACAAGATCCAAGACCTGACCAAGAAATACGAAGGCCAGGTGAACGACCAAGCCACGGCGAAAGAGAAAGACGTCATGGAGGAGTAAGCTGTCGGCGCACCTCCGCTAGCTTGTCCAAGTCGCTGACGAAGCGGGAGGAATGTGACAAACGCAACCGCGCATTCCGGTCTCCCCCCTCTCCATCTTGGACCGGGATTGGGGGGTGAACGGAATTGCGGAAAATTCTCCGGCGTTTTAGTCAGCAGCGTCATGACGCCGGGCGGCGGTGTCAATGCGAAACAGCAGCGTCCCGTCTGCTTCGCCGGCAGTCGCCGTGACATTCGCGGCTGGCACGTAGGGCACCAAGGGCACGAGTGCACCGGCATAGACGTGTGGCCTGTGCGTCATTTCGTGTTCGCGATCGCGGCGGCGCATTTCGTCGAGCACAATCGGATGCCACGACGCATCACGTTCCTCCGCCGCCACATGGTGTTGCCGCGCCCAGCGCCGCAGTCGTAATTCGTCCACCACATCCATGCCAACGTCCGTGGTCCCGGCCATCTTGCGCCTCCTCGGTGAGTTGGGAAATAAAAAGGGTCAATCAACCACCTCTGGCCGACGCGTTCACCGGTTCTCCGCAGACGTGGAAGCGGGCGGAGACCAGATGTGATCGTCCGGTGTGGACGCTCCCTGGCGGGCGCAATCCGGACAGGACAAATACGGGCATCGCAATCAATAAATTGCCATACCCCACTGGCGAACGGCGACGGACGCAAAACGAGAGGACGTTCCGGCGGTCAGCACGGCGGTTGATCACAGCCGAGACGAGAGGGGAAGACTCCGCCGCGACCGCATGGTTCTTCATCGGCCGCCGCTGTCTCAAAACGTCGCAAAAATGGCCGCGATCGGGCCGCCACCGCGCCATTCGCCGCGGTCAGCCCGCACGCCGCGCTTGACCGGCAGCACTTTCCTGAGCCGCCAATTGCACGCTGGCGGCCAAATCCGGAAGAGCCGCTTCGGACGGTGCAGACACGAACCGCGTCCGCAATAGCGCTATCCCCGACAGCCCGTATCCGAATCCCTGAAAATGGACAAGCGGATCAAGTGTTCCCTGCCAGGTGGATGCGGCAAAACCCAAAAACATTCCCAGGAACACGCCGTTCCCCATCACGCCGTCAAGTGTCGCAAACGGACCGACGAACTGTCCCGTTGTAAATGACCGTGGCCACCAGCGGGGAACAGCCCCGCAGTAATCGTCAAATTGCCGACCCCACTCCTGCCTCAATACGCCTTCCTCATAACGAATCACGCGGCTGTACCGCAGGCAATGCACTGCCACGAAAATCGCGGCAAATGCCGGGCCGAAAAACATGCCGAAACCGGCAAAGATCAGCAGCGTCCCCAGGTAGAGCGGATTGCGAATCATGCCGAACGGGCCGCCGGTCACCAGGCGGTCGTTGCGCGCCGTTAATCCGGTAACGACTTCAGCCGTCAAATAACTCGTTCCCCAAATCCGGACGGCCAGCCCGCAGGCGGCCAGCAACGTGGCGATCCAGCCGTACGCCGGGACGACCGCCGGAGCGTACCACACGCCGGACGATCCATTGACCCAAAAGTGGCAGGCTGCCAGCACAGGCTGGCTCAGAAACAACAGCGCGATACGCCAGCGGTATTCCCACGGCTGAGCGGGTTGAAAAAACGTCATGCGGGTTCCTCAAGTATCAACCTCGGCCGACATACAGTTGCTCATTCGGCAGTACGATGGCTTCCAACATATTCACGTCCGGCGGCAACGTGGCCATCGTCAAGGCGACTTTGGCAATCGTTTCCATGCTCATCATGGGTTCCGCATCGGACTCCAAACCGGAGTCCACCCGCCGTTCGACCCGCACATTTCCCGGGTGCAGACAACTGCACACGATCCCGTAAGGACGGCCGTCCAAGGCCGTCGCCTGTGTCAAACCCCAGACGCCGAATTTCGCCGCCGTATACGGGGCACATCCCTCGCGGGAGCGCTGTGCGGAAATCGACCCGATGTTGATAATCCGCCCGCCGCCTTGTTCTTTCATCATGGCGAACGCGCTGCGGCTGCATAAAAACGCGCCTGTTAGACACGCACCGATCACGTTGTGCCAACCCTCGGTGGTCACCTGATCCAACCGTCCGCCGTCAAAAGCCCCCGCATTGTTGATCAGGATGTCTACCCGCCCGAACCGTTCACGGATGAGGCGAAAAAAGTTCTCAACTGCGTCCGCATTCGAGACATCTGTTGACACTGCCAAGACATCAGTGCCGGCAGACGCGAGTTCTTTTTCCACTTCGCCGAGTTTTTCCATATTCCGCGCACATAGCGCCAGCTTGGCCCCCTCAGCGGCAAACTGCTGCGCGATCGCCTTTCCGATTCCCTGATTCGCCCCAGTGATGACACAAACCTGATCGGCTAGCTGCGACATAAATCACGCTTTTCATTTATATCTCTTATTTTGTCCATTTTATCTTACCGGCGCAGACGGTCACCCTCAAGCGAAATCTCGTGGAATTCGCCCCCAGCGAGGCAAGCGGAAACCGGCCGCGCGGGGCCGACTCAAGAGCGCAATTGGGCGGTCGCCATCACCGTATATCGGGCACCCTCGGCCTTCAGTTCAGACTGGTACAACTCCATGGATTCGACGATATGACTGCCGTAATCCGTATGGGCGTTGTGAGCCACAAAAGTCGCGAGTTCCGGCGGCGGTGGCCCTTTGATCCGGGCGACCGTGAGGTGCGGAGTAAACCGCCGTTTTTCGCGCGGGAACCCCAGCGGCGCGAGTTTCTCATCCAACTGCTCTACAAAGTCGGCCAACGCAGCATCAGTCCGCAGGCCCACCCAGACGACGTTCGGGCGTCGCATGCTGGGAAATGCGCCGAGTCCATTGAGGTCGACCAGAAATTCGTCGAGCGCCAAGGCGGCTTCGGTGAGGATTTTGGCGACCTGAGGGAGCAATTCCGCTTCGGTGTCACCGAGAAACTTGAGCGTCACGTGCCAGTTGTCCGGCGACACGGGGCGCACAGCCCGCCCCAACTCGCCCAAATCGGAGTGCACCCGCTTGAGCTGAGGGTTGGCGGCAATGCGAAAGGCCAGAAACGTCCGGAACAATTCTCAGGTCCTGTGCAGTCTATGACTTGCCGGTCGGCGAACAATGCCGTCTACTGCGGATCACGTTCTCTCGGAAAGATGATGAGTATATGACCATCGACTCCACAACCCGCGCGATTACCAGAGGACGGCTGCTGGTCGTGGCGGCAGCCCTGTTATGGAGTACCAGCGGGGTGATCGTCAAGAGTCCTCCACTACAGCAACTGATGCCGCTTTCTGAACGGGGGCCGACAATCGCTTGTTATCGCGCCGCCGCTGCGGCGCTCTGCTTGTTGCCCTTTGTCAGTTACCGCGGTATACGATTCCGCTGGGGAGTGGTCCCGCTGATCGCTTCGTTCGCCGCGATGAACTGGCTGTTCATTACGGCCATGACCTATACCACGGCCGCAGCGGCGATCTTTCTGCAATACACGAGCACTTTCTGGGCGTCAATTCTCGGCGTGCTCTTCTTGAAAGAGCCGCTCGAACGCCGGAATTTTGTTGCGCTCGGCTTTGCGTTGGCCGGCATCGCTTGGATCGTCGCCGCCGACTGGAACGGCGAGCGTTTTTGGGGCACGCTGATGGGGCTGGGCAGCGGATTGACCTACGCCGGCGTGGTCGTCAGCCTCCGCGCGTTGCGCGAAGAAGACGGCCCATGGTTAATCGCCCTGTGCCATATCGTCAGTTGCGGGGTTTTATTGCCGTGGATCCTGGCGGGCAGCGTGGTCGTCGACGCCCCACAATGGGGGTTGATCATTTTGTTGGGCGTGGTGCAAATGGCGATTCCCTACGTGCTCTTTTCGCGGGGGCTTCGCGACGTGCCCGCTCAAGAGGCGGCGCTGATCCCGCTCTTTGAACCGATCTGCAATCCGCTGTGGGTCTGGCTCATTTGGAACGAGCGGATCCCCGCTGCGACGTTGATCGGCGGGACGATGATCCTCGCCGGATTGCTGTTGCGATACACCGGCAGTTGGCTGGTGATGCGGCGATTTTCACGGCAGAGTAAGCCGTAGAACGTGTGGCGACGCATCCAGATATGGCCGGACCTGCCAAGCGTCATTTGTTGAGCTTCGTCTACGTGGGAGCAATTCAGGGGTTGTGATGAGCGACGCTGCGAAGGTGGATCAATCTGATATGCGCCGTTTGGCTTCCGCATGAACGATCCGGTGCGGGGTGGCCTCTCTTGGGCGTCGTGAGCATCACGCAAATCCTACCTCATCGCTGTGTCAGAAATACGGAAGATAGCAGCCCAACGCACACCGCAGAAATAGCCTGTCACCGTACGGGCCGCTGAATTTCCATCGCCTTGAGCCGCGATGACAGCGTCGCCGGATGCACGCCTAAATATTCCGCCGCACCGCCGGGACCGTAAATCTTGCCACCGGTCAGTTCGAGCACCGACCGCAGGTTGTCGCGCTCGAACTGTTTCATCTCGACGTCAGTCAGCGGCTCTCGGGCGTCGGTCGAATCATGGTCATCCGCCGGCAGTTCGGCTGCCGCCCCGACCGGCAAGTCAAAACGCAACGGCCCCGTCCGCGAACGGATGACCGCCCGTTCGATGACGTTTTGCAACTCGCGGACGTTGCCCGGCCAGTCGTACGCCTGCAAATCGCGGATGTGCTTCTTCTTCAGCGTCGGGACCGGCAGCCCCAATTTTCGGCTGTGCGATTCTAAGAACGTCGCCGCCAATAGCGGAACATCCTCCTTGCGATCGCGGAGCGGGATGACCTCGATGGGAAACACGCTGAGGCGATAATACAGGTCCTGCCGAAACCGCTTGGCGGCGACTTCATGGGCGAGGTCGCGATTCGTGGCGGCAATCAGACGGACGTCGGCACGGCGGGTCTGTTCCTCGCCGATCCGCTCGTAGGTCCCCTCTTGCAATACGCGCAGCAGTTTGCTCTGCATCTCCAGCGGGATTTCGCCCACCTCATCCAGAAACAGCGTTCCGCCGTCGGCCAACTCAAAACGCCCCATCCGGTCCCGAACCGCCCCGGTGAACGCGCCTTGGACGTGGCCGAAGAATTCACTCTCGAACAGGTCGCGGGGAATCGATGCGCAGTTCACCTTGATCATTGGGCCGCGGTTCCGCGGACTTTGTTCGTGAATGGCCCGCGCGATCAATTCCTTGCCGACGCCCGATTCGCCGGTGATCAGTACCGTCGCCTCGGTTCCCGCTACGAGCTCCACCTGTTTCAGAATCTTTTGCAATCCGGGGCTGTTGCCGATGATGTCGCCGGGACTGCCGGTTGCTTCTTTGACTTCGTCGCGGAGGTATTCGTTCTCCAACTCCAACTGCGTGCGGAGATGTTCGATCTCTTCAAAGGCACGCGCATTGGCGATCGCGGCGCCGGCATGATCGGCGATCATCCGCAGCCAGACCACCGCTTCCTCAGTCGGCGGCCGGCGCAAAAAAACCACCAGCACCCCCAGGCACTCCCGTTGAAAGGTGAGCGGATGGCCGATCAGCCCGCGAATCCCTTCTCGCTCCGCCCAAGCGGGATCGGCAATCCATTCGGCGTCCGGTTTGAGGATCGTCAATTCCATCTGCTCGCCCGTCGCCGCAATCCGTCCAACTTTTCGCACCCCCAACGGAAACCGGCGAAACGGGCCGTCCAGACGCGTCCACTGCGAGTCACCGGTGACGGAGACTCCCGCGCTGGCGACCAGATGCAGGCATCGCGTGCGATCGGGGCACTCGGAGCGCATCGGGCAGACATCGCAGATATCCCCCGGAGCGATCGTCCAAATCCGCGCCAGCGCTGCCCCGTTCAAATCGCACAACCGCGTCACGATCAGTTGCAACAAATCATCGACGCTCCGCTGCCGCGCCAGGTCGAGCAACAGGCACTTGAGAGAATCGAGATCGTGATCAAGGCAATGGGGATCTTGCATAGCGGCATTGTGCATGAAATTTCACTGTCTGGCAATGATTTATCAGGTTTCATGAAATTTCATTCCGGCATCGAAATCCGTTGGATATACACAAAGCAATGCAATCACACGACTTAGGAATCGGCACACGTGATTGGCACGCGAAATGCTTTTTCGGAACGCCAACTGGAAACCCAAAAAAATCGTTCCTACTAGGAGAAAACACAATGGCTAACACAACCACAAGAACCGCGCCGCACAAGTTCAGCGACGACAATTTCGCCACCGACGTGCTGGCGAGCGATGTGCCCGTCCTGGTCGATTTCTGGGCGGATTGGTGCGCCCCCTGCCGGATGCTGACCCCGACGATCGAACAGTTGGCGTCCGATCATGCGGGCAATGCGTTGGTCGGCAAACTGCACGTCGACGAAAACCCACAGACCGCCTCCCGGTACGGCATCAATTCGATTCCGACGGTGCTGGTATTCAAGAACGGCGAAGTGGTCGACCGCATCGTCGGCGTACAACCGGCCACTCGCTACCAACAGGCGCTGGGCGTTTAGCTGCGGCTGGTTGGAATTCAATCCGGCATCCAACCCTCGAGGCGGCGACGCGCCGCCCCGAAACCTCTCCCTAAGTCTTTTTTCACGAAGGAGCTACTCACATGGCACGTTTTCAACTCGTCGACCCCGGTCAGTCCGACCACAAATCTGATGAACTTCTGCAAGGCGTGAAGAAGCAACTAGGCCTCGTGCCGAACCTGATGCGGGCGCTGGCGAACTCTCCCGCAGCGCTAGCGGCGTATCTGCAGTTCAACGGGGGCCTCAGCCGCGGAAAGTTGAACCGAAAAACGCGCGAGCGGATCGCGTTGGCCGTCGGGGAAGCGAACGCCTGCCAATACTGCGTCTCGGCCCATTCGACGCTGGGAGCGCAGGCTGGACTCGAAGAGGGCGAAATCCTCGCGGCCCGCCGCGGCGAATCATCCGACACGAAAGCCGACGCGGCGGTACACTTCGCCCGCACGGTCCTGGACAATCGCGGTACAGTGAACGACGCGGAATTGCAGAAGGTACGCGACGCCGGTTATGGCGATGCTGAAATCGTCGAGATCATCGCCCACGTGGCGCTCAATATCTGGACGAACTTCTTCAATAAAGCGGGACATGTTGATATCGACTTTCCCGAAGTGGAACTGTTGAGCCAAGCCGACGAGCCTGTCGGTGCGGCATGACGGTTGTTGCGACCGGACCTGCGGTTTGGTAAGACTCTCAGGGGAAGCGACGCGGCGGAAACTGCGCGGATGCACGTTCCGGCGCGTCCCCCCCTTTCGCTTAACCAAAACGTTAGAGGCCGATTATGCGACCGTGGATTCTTGCCGAGACGAACTACGGCTTCGTGAAAAACCATCACTACGAAGTCGCCGTGCTGCCGATGGGGGCCACCGAGCCGCACAACCTGCACCTGCCGTACGGGACCGACACGCTGGAATCGGAGGTCATCGGCGGGTTGGCGTGCGAGGCGGCTTTTGGGCGCGGAGCCCGCGCGGTGCTCTTGCCGGCAATCCCCTACGGAACCGAGACCAATCAATCGGCGTTCCATCTGTCAATGAACTTGAATCCGTCGACTTTGGGCCAGGTCATCACGGACTTGGTGGCTTCGCTGGTCAACCATGGCATCCATAAGATCGTGATCCTCAACAGCCACGGCGGCAACGATTTCAAACCGTTGTTGCGTGAGCTGCACGGCACAACCCCGGCGCATCTTTTCCTGTGCGATTGGTTTCGCGGCATTTCCGCTGACCTGCAAAAAGAGATCTTCGACGAGGCTGGCGATCACGCGGGAGAGATGGAAACGGCGATCGGACTGGCCTATTTCGCCGAATTGGTCGACACCGACCCGACGACGGGAGAAATCCAAGCCGACGACGGGGCCGTCAATCCGACGCGGTTTGAAGCGATCAACCGCGGCTGGGTAAGCATCACGCGCCGCTGGGACCTGCTGACGAGCAACACCGGTTCGGGGAACCCGCATCCGGCCACCGCCGATAAAGGTCGGCGTTTTGTCGAGGGGGTCGTCGAGCGTCTTGCGGATTTCCTGGTCGAATTGGCCGAGTCGGAGACGGACGCGCAATTTCCGTTTTGACTCTCGTCCCACAGTAACGCGAGAATCAGCGGCTCGATTTGTGCGACAGAAATCCGTTGATCACCAGCGCCGCCATGAGCACCACGCCCATCAGCAAGGGACGCGTGCGATCTTCGAGCCAATCGACTTCGGCGATCAGGCCGCTCAGCCCCACGCCCAACACACTGAACGTGAGCACGCCGATGACAGTCCGGCCGATCCCCCCTTCCCCATCGAACAGGCTCGTGCCCACCAACACGACGCAGGCTACGGCACTGAGCAACAGATCCGCATTTTGATCCAACGTGACGCCGTTGAGCCGGCCGGCGTTAATCAATCCGCCCAGCCCGGCCGTGACCGCCGAAATCGCCAAACAGGCAATCACGATCCACCCCGTGCGGACACCCGCCAACCGCGCCGCCTCGCGATTGCCGCCGGTCATATAGACGTAGCGGCCGAACCGTGTGTGCTGTAAGACGAGATGCCCAATCAAAAGCACAACGGCAGCCAGGATCGCGCTATAGGGTAGATAAAACGTTCCCGCAACATGCCAGCGCCCGTTGCCGATTTCTTCGAGAACCTGCGGCACGGCGAACTTCTCGCTTTGCGTCAGCGATTTGGCCAATCCGTCGGCGATGTTCATCATGGCCAGCGTGATAATGAAGCTCGGCAGTCGTGACGAGACCGTCAGCACGCCCGATATCAATCCTAAAACCAAACTGCTCACAAGTGGAATGGCGATGACGAGCGCGAGGGTCAACCCGGAAATCGCACCGTCCCCTCCCGGACCGGCGGCGAAGGGCTGTTCGTAGAGCACGCCGCAAGCGCACGCCGTCCAGAGCGCTAGCATCCCGACTGACAAATCGATTTCCGCACACAGCAAGACAAATGTCAGCCCAGTCGAGACGATCGCTAACACGGCACCTTGTTGCAGAACGAGCCGCAACCGGCCGAGCGTCAAAAAATCCTGGTTTGTGATGGTGAAGAACGCCACGATCACAAACAGGCTGATCAGCGGCGCAAAATCGCGAAGGCTGAACCGCCGCGCCGCCGGCGGGGATTTTGTCAACGTGGGGGCTACCGATTCCGTCATAGGTCGAGTTCGTATCTTCAATAATTCGATTTCGAGGGAAAATTCGTAATGCCCCGATTTAAGCGGCCGGCTCGGCCGTTCGCAACCGACCGTATTCCAAATGAATCACCCTGTCGGCGACCTCGTCCAGCCGTTCGCTATGCGTCGCCACGACGACCGTTCCGCCGAGTTGTTGATAGGCCTTGAGTTGTTCCATGACCACGGTCGTATTTTCCCCGTCCAGGTTGCCCGTCGGTTCATCGGCGAGAATCAATTTCGGCGAATTCAAGAAGGCGCGGGCTAACGCGGTCCGCTGGCATTCCCCCGCGCTCAGCTCCGCCGGATGATGTTTGACCCGTCCAGTCATGCCCAAGCGGTCCAATAAGCCGATCGCTTCGTCGCGGGCCGTTCGTCGCGATCCGGCCAACAATACGTTGTCCAATACATTCAAATACGGTACGAGGTGAAACATCTGAAACACGAAACCGATCTCCCGGCCGCGAAGCCCGGCCCGCTCGTGCCGCGACAGCGCATAGAGATCGCGCCCGCCAAACAGCACTCGCCCGCCGGAGGGGCGCAACATGCCGGCAATCGTTAACAGCAAAGTTGTCTTGCCGCTGCCGCTGGCGCCGCGAACGGTCACAAATTCCCCTGCGGAGATCTTCAGCGAAACATCGTCCAGCGCATTTACGTCGGCCGAGTTCTTGCGGTAGGTTTTCGTAACGTGCTCGAATTGAATCATGATATTTGTTTTAAGTGTCCCGCAGAGCCACCGCCGGATCTTGCGTGGCGGCCGCGGCGGCGGGGAGGAAACTGGCAACGACCGTAAACGCCGGCGCTGCCCATAGCGCACTTGTCAACAATGGCCAAGGCCACCCGATGGCGCCCGCCGTGACCGGAAAAATCTGCGGTCCGAGTTTCAACGCCAAGGCCCCGCCGATAAAAAAACCAGCCGCAGCGCCGCACAGGCCAATCACCACGGCCTTTCCCAGAAAAAGCGCCATGATCCGCGGCGACGACTTGCCCAGCGCTCGATACAGTCCAATTTCCTGCCGCCGGTCGTTGACGTTCATCATCGCCAGGGCACCGACACACAAGGCGCACCCGATGAGAATCACCGGAGTGAGGTAGGCAAAAAACTTCTCCGACGACTGCCGCTGCCGCGCCCGGGATTCGGCAATCGACGTTCGCATGATCACCTTAGCGTCGGGAAACGCTGCGTCCAATTCGCCGCGGAGAATTCCCAGCGGATTCTTATCAGGGG
>CALFYU010000249.1 GCA_937952455.1 uncultured Planctomycetaceae bacterium | reverse complement strand
GCTCCCCGCCGATCTCGATGGTGTGAGCCTCAAGCCGTTGTTGACGGGCGACGAAAAGCTCCCGCCGCGGACGCTCTATTGGTACTACCCGCTCTATGCCCGTCGCCCCGGTTCCGTCGTGTTGGACGGCCCGTGGAAGATGATCGAGCACTACGTTCTGCAAAAGGAGGAATTGTACAACCTGGCAGAAGACCTTTCGGAAACGAACGACCTGGCGGCGACGATGCCGGACCGCGTTGGCCAGATGCGGCAGCAATTGCAAGAGTGGCTGAAATCCAGTGGAGCAATCCTCCACACGCCGAATCCCAACGCCCGCAAGCAATAAACAAAAGCACCCGCACGCAACGTGCGTTGCGGCGGGTGCTAAGATCTTAACAAGCGGTGTGATTAGCTCTTGGCCAATTCCACTTCGATGGCTTCGATCACTTCCGGTTCGTCTGGTTTGACCTTCGTGCGAAAACGCGCGACGACGTTGCCTTGACGGTCAATGAGGAATTTCTCGAAGTTCCATTTTACCTCACCTGTGTCTTCCAACCCGGTTTTGTCGGAGGTGAGAAACTTGTACAGCGGGGCGGCCTCTTTGCCGTTGACGTCGATCTTGGCGAACATGTCAAACTTGACGCCGTAGTTCTCTTCGCAGAACTCGATGATTTCTTCGCTCGTGCCCGGCTCCTGCTTGCCGAATTGATTGCAGGGGAATCCGAGAACTTTCAACCCCTTTTCGCCATACTTTTCATGCAGAGCTTCAAGTTGTTCGTATTGCGGCGTCGCTCCGCATTGGCTGGCGGTGTTTACAATCAGCAAGACTTTGCCTTTGTATTTGCCGAGATCGACTTTCTTGCCTTTGAGCGATTTCATCTCTTGGCTGAACACTGGATGCTGCTTTCCTTTGCTCTCGGGTTTGCCTTTTTCGTCTTTGTCCGCAAAGCTCATGGTTCCAATCGTCAGGACCAGACCACTCGCGATGATCAGCGACAGCTTCATAAGATGTTCCTTTCTGGCCGGCATTCGTGGCGTGTGTTTGACCGGCAGATCCACAGGTGAGAAGTATGAGGTAGGTTCAGCCCGCAACCAATTATGTCACGGCAACTCGCGAATTCGCAAGTCTCGAAACTCAATCGGGGATCCTTCGGACTCCAGACACAGATATCCCGAATGCGGCTCGCACTCGGTTCCGCCGGAGACCTCCTCGCCGTTGACCCACAGCCGAACCTCGCCATTAACGGCGCGGATGTAGTAGTGATTCCACTCGCCGACGCCTTTGCTGAGGTTCTTGGAAGGAAAACTCCGTTTCCCATTAGGGGCAAACGGCGGGAACGGCTTCATTGTCGAGTTCCCGACGGGAAACACGTCGCCGTTGGTCGTGAACCACTCCGGCTTTTTGCCGGTCTTTTTTGTGAACTCTTCTGCATAGCCGTGGTCAAGCACCTGTACCTCGATACCGTGCGGAAGACTTCCCGGTTTTAGTCCTTCCAAGGATTCGGGCGGCGTCCAGACGAAGACGCCGGAATTTCCGGCCGATTTCAGATGCCGCCATTGCACGACCAGTTCGAGATTCTGGTAGATTTTGTTCGAACGGATCACCCCCACCGGTTTGCCGGTGCATTGGAACTTGCCGTCGCGAAATGACCAGGTGTCTTCGTCGCAGTTGACGTTAGTGAAATCATCAAGTGTCAACGATTTCCACCCCGGGCCGCTGCCGTCGATGCGGGCGGCGGTGACAGATGTCGTTTCTTCTTCTGCATCGGCACCGTAGAGCAGCGCCGCGCAGCAAACCAAACCGGCAGCCAACAGGATGGACTTCGAATTCGAGTACGTCTTCATGGGCGTGTACCAAGTGCTCCTTGTGCGGCCAAATTCTGGGAATCGATCCTTGGAATATCATACCGGGACACCACCACTCGTGCGAGTCGGGCCGATTCGCTGGAGAAATCGACTTTGCGGCGTGGGATTGCACTTGGGGCAGCAGGTCGCCTATAACCTCGCTGCCGGGCCAAATGGACTGCGGGCTAGAAACTTGGGTAGAGTCTTCAGGCGGCCGCGTATTACGTTTGTATCGATGGCTGTCAGAAGGAATCCGGGATGCCCCTTGTACGGACGATTGAAGCTTGGTTATTGGCGTTTGCCATGCTGGCGCTGCGGGCGACGTGCCGGATATCGCTGCACAATGATCCGCGGCCGCAATTGCGGGAATCAGCCAACCCGTATGTCTACTCAATCTTGCACGCCCATCAGGTATCGGCAGCAATCGATCGCGAGCGGGGAACGGCGGCGATGGTGTCGCAATCGGCCGACGGCGATCTGCTGTTGCCGGGATTCCGGGCGCTGGGCATCAAGCCGATTCGTGGATCGAATCGTGCCCATAAGCAAGACAAAGGGGGCCGCACGGCACTGAGCGAGTTGATCGCGCACGTCGAGAGCGGCTTGCCGGCCTATCTGGCGGTCGACGGACCGCGGGGGCCGCGAAACCACATCCGCAAAGGAATCGCCGTCCTGTCGCGGGAAACCGGGGCGGCAGTATTAAACGTAGTGGCCGTCCCATCGCGCCGCTGGATTCTACGCAAGACCTGGGACCGGTTGCAGATCCCAAAGCCTTTTTGTCGCATCGATGCCTACTTCGCCGAACCGCTGCTTCCCAGTGATACCGAAACGGTAGAAGAATACCGCCGCCGCATCGAAACCTCGCTCACCGAATTGGAAACCAGCCATGACGCGGTCGAAGCCGCTGCGCTGAAAAAACCAATCGAGTCATGATCGTCGAAGCAGATCGCCAGATCGCCTCCAACCGCCATGCAACTGGTATGCGCCGTGTGGGGCTTCGGGTAAGATGACTCTGTCGCTTATTCGCAGTTTTTGCACAGATTGGGGAGGGAATCATGCTGAATATCGCTTGCGCCCTGCTTCTCACCGCTTTGCCGGCGGCCCCGCTTTATGAAGCGGAACTCGTCTTCCCGGCTGAACCGCTGCATAATCATTCGCCGGGACTCGTCGAAACAGCCGACGGTGATTTGCTCGTCTGTTGGTTTCACGGCCGCGGCGAGAAGACGGACGACTCGCTCGTAATTCGCGGCGCCCGCAAAAAGAGCGGATCGGACGAGTGGTCGGCCCCGTTTCTGATGGCGGACAACAAAAACCTGCCCGATCAAAACTGTGTGTTGTTTATCGATCCCCGCGGCACGTTGTGGCTGTTTTGGATTTCTTCGCTCGACAACACGTCCGACACTTACTTATTGAAATATCGCACGTCGAATGATTACGCCGGCGAGGGACCGCCGAAATGGGACTGGCAGGACGTCTTGCATTGCCGACCGGTCAATCTGGACCAGCGCTATCCCGCAAGTGCCGAAAAAGCGCGAGAGGAATTTGCGGAGAATATCAAAACCAACGAACGTTTGCGGACCCGCCTGGAATATGGCGAGAACGCTTCCAAAGACAAACTGGCACGACGGCTAGGTTGGATGACGCGAACACATCCGATCATGCTCTCGGAAACACGGATGATGGTGCCGCTCTACTCTGACATCTTCAATTGTTCGCTGGCGGCCTTCACGGACGATTGGGGCGAAACTTGGACATTCAGTGAGCCGATTTTGCCCTTGAATGTCCAGCCGAGTTTCATTCGCAAACAAAACGGCGACATCGTGGCGATGATGCGGGACAAGAGTCCCCGCCGCCGCATTCCGCGGTCGGTCTCGAAAGACGGCGGACAGACCTGGACGCTGACCGAGGGGATGGAGATCCCCAATCCCGACTCAAGCGTGGAATGCATCGCCCTGAAGTCCGGCAATTGGCTGCTGGTGTGCAACGATACGACCGGCGGGGAACGGGGCGGGCGCACGAAATTGACGGCATACCTATCGGACGACGAAGGCAAGACATGGAAATCGCATCGCACGCTGGAGAAACATGATGCGTCAACTGCCGCCTCCTATCCGTCGGTCATCGAATCCCGCGACGGGACAATTCTGTGTGCGTACACCTATTCCCCCAGCCCCGATGAGACGATCAAGTTGGTGCGTTTCAATGAGGATTGGGTCCGCGCGGGTGATTCGGCGGAATAGTCAAGGCGCATCGCGCTTGCCCCATCGAGGAATACACCATGCATACTCGTTTTTTTGGCGTCATGCTGTTTGGAATCTTCTTCGCCGCCGTGCCTCTTTGCGGCGGTGAATACGAATCGGTCACGATCCGCGTCGGCGCCGCGGCGAATCAGGTCGAGCTAAACGTGGCCGAATTACTCAAACGGCGCATCGCCGAACCGAACAACCTCCCCGTGCGCGTGGAGAACGCGCCCGGCCCCGTGTTGAAGAATTCGCTGCTAATCCTGCTGGGAATCCCCGCGCACCACAACGAGCTTCGCCAACAGTTGGAAATTGAGCGCCTCGCGCCTCTGACCGAGCGCGACCCCGGACCGGAGGGGTTTTTGCTCAAGACTCCCGCAGATCAGAGCGACGTGTTGTTGGCCGCGGGTGTCGACCAGCGGGGGGTGTTGTATGCCGCAGGTGAGATTCTGCGGCAAATGCATATCAAAGAACACACTGCGGAATTCCCCGACTCGCTCGAGGTCCGCACCGCTCCGGCGTTCGAAGTGCGCGGGACGCAATACGGCCAGAGCGGCGTTGCCAAACGGCTCGCCAAGGTCCGCGACTGGACGCCCGAAGAAACGCACCGGGTGATCATCGACTATGCGCTGGCGGGGGCCAATACCTTTTCGACCGGCCCGGGACCGATGTATGACTTTATCAAGTCGTTCGGCCTGATGACCCAAGGCGGATTCGGCGCCAACACGGGCCCCGGCCCGCCGGAATGGAATGCCAAGGAGTCGATCGGCCGCATCGGCTATCTCTGCCTGTCGGTCCCCGAAGCCCGCGCCGCACAACTAGAGCGTTGCGAGAACCAATTCCGGTCCGGGCCGACGTATGACTTCGTGAAATTCCACGGCGGCGACGGCGGAGGGTGCGAATGCGACCTGTGCGATCCGTACGGGCTGACGTTCATCGAGACCGTTGAAGAAATGGCGGGCATCATTCACAAATACCATCCCACGCCCCGTATCTATTTAACCAATAAGAAATTCGACAACCACGCTGATAACGCGATCTTTCGCTACCTGCAGGAAAGACCACGCGAGTGGCTGTGGGCATGGGGCTACGGCCCGGGATCGGATGCGACCACCTGGCAGCCGGGACACCGCCAGACGCACCGCATGGACCTGTTTCGCTATCCGGGCTTCGGACCGTTTGACCTATATCCGCGTGAAATCCTGCACCAACTTCCGCCGCGACACCAACTCGTCTATTACAACGAGATCACGCACTGGCGTTACGCCCAGCACGCGTTTATTCAAATGTATCCCCGCGCCGACCGCGAAGGGGAACTTCCGCCCCGCACATCGGGGCACTTCATCTATGAGCGGCGACCGGATCAGTCGTTGACCATGGTTTATGACCGGCTGACGTTTTATGCCTGGCCGCGGTTTTATCATCGGGTATTCAACGACTTGATGCGTTACTCCGTGGGAGACATCACGCACTCCAGCGGGCACCACGACCACTTCAACCAATGGATGTGGCAGCGTCTGTTGTGGGCACCGCGGACTCCCGTTGAAGACGTGGTCGACGAATATTGCCTCACATGGTTTGGTCCAGAAGCAGCCCGCTTGATGGCGCCGGCCATCTTTCAGTTGGAGGAGAATCTGGAAGAGGATCCCGAAAAGCCCTTGATCGAAAAAGAGGGCATCGGCCGCTACTACGCCCTCGTGAAGCAGGCGGGCTGGCAAATTCCGGAGATCGATCTCCGCGACAATTGGCTCTGGCGGGAGTACATGCAAAAGGCGGCGCTCGATCAGTACACCCAACTTGCCGTCCGACAACAGACATTGCTGCAGCAAGAGATCGAAGAGCGGATCGCGAAAGGGCTGGAACGCGGCGACGCGTCGCAGGCGATTGACGAGTCCCTCGCGGCGCTGGATGCACTGGCGGAATCGGAGGAAATGGCCGGACTCCGCGAGGAAGCGGGGCGATTGGGGGAGGAAAGCGATGCGTTGTTCGGCGTGCGAAATGAAGGGTACTTTAACCTCGAGCACGATTTCATCGGTCTGGGGTGGCTGCGACGGCAGCTTGAACGCGCCAAACAAGCCGAAGGCCCCGAACGCGCCGAATTGCTGCAGATGATCGTGGACTACGAGAATCCCGGCCCGGGCGGATTTTATGACAACCTCGGCACCTTTAACCCCGCCCCGAACGTAGCCAACGGCTATCCCTACGACCACGGGCAGCCGTACGTGCCGATGATGCTCTCAGAGGGAAACCGGCCGAGCCAGCGGTCGATGCACTTTACCCAAGACGAAGCTGAAGGGGTCGCTCTGCATTATGAAAACCTGGACCCTGCGGCGCAGTACCGCGTGCGGTTCACCTTCGTTCGGCCCTGGTATCAATCACGTTACGCGATGCGGATGAATCAGAAATCGCAGACGATCCTCGCCGATGACATCGTGCTGGCCCAAAACCAAGAGCTTCCCGAACAGATGAGCGATTTCTTTACTTATGACATTCCGGCCGAAGCGACGGCTGATGGAAAATTGGACATCAAGCTGCGCAAAGCGAAAGGGGTGGCGGAGGGTTCGCGCGTAGAACGCGAACAATGGCGCAATAGCGGCGGCTGGGGGACTCTTGTCTCGGAAGTTTAGTTGATGAAACGTTACGAGTAACTAATTCTTACGGTGCAAAAGTTTTGTACAGACATGAAAGTCAATCGGCCTAAAACGTAAGGTGCTTCGCGACGCACATTACAATGAGACGACAGTGAACTTGCCGGCCCACACTCACCCGTTCTCCTCCGCATCGCGCATTCGTGCCATCGCATCTTCGAGGAAGTAGTTGATATCTTCAGCGCTTTCGGCGTGCAGTACGTCGTAAGCATGTGCGGCACTTCGCGCGTGGTACAACTGTTCGCGGAAGTTGACGTTGCGTGTGATGGCCGTGGCAATGGCCGCCAGGACTTCCAGGTGGCGTTTTCGGTCTGCTTTCGGGGTGGCCAATAACAGCACCGCATGGACCGGACCGTCCGGCGCGCCGATGTTTAGCCCATTGGAGCTGATTCCCAATATTCCGGTGATGTTGGTCCCTTCCTCCAGTTCCGCGTGCGGAATCATCAGGCCTTTGGATAGGAACGTGGTTTCCAGTTGTTCGCGTGCCAGTACCTTCTCGACGAATTCCTCTTCAGACACGGCCGGTGCGACCTCAGTGGCATAGAGTTGCGAGGCCAGAGAGCGAATGACCTCTTCTTTTGTCGTGCCGGTGATATTGACCGAAATGTGATGTTCGTCCAAAAAGTCCAGCAAGCGCGGAAAATCCTTGTCCATCTCCCCGGCCATTTTTAGCGCATAGCGGGCTCCGCTTGGCCCCAACAATTGATTGATCGCCAGCGCCGCCAAGCCAACCGTGGTCACGGTCTCGGCGACGTCACTGAGGTGCGGCACCGTTTGCACCAGAATGATCAGACCAACCGCGACGCCGCCGTGCGGTACCAAGGCCAAGCCGAGATAATTTCGCACGCGGTTTGGAACTTGGGCCATGGACATGGCCGTAAAAGCACCGGCATATTTGCCCAGGAATCGCGCCAGAAAGTAGACGACCACCAACCCGGCCGCCTGCAGGACTAGCGCAAAATCGAGCTTCATCCCGGCCAACGTATAAAACGCCGCAAACAATACCCCGCCGATTGAATGTAAGTACGCCTCCGTGGACCGCACGGTATCGTGCCGGACGTTGGAGACGACGATTCCTGCGAACGTGCAGGCTAAGATGCTGGAAACACCGAAACCGGTGGCCGCCCCCCAGGCCCCCAATATGACGGCCACCATCGTCGGCCCCAAAAAGGCCGGACCGACCACCGTCCGCGTCAGCCCCAAGGCGATCAACGAACACGTGCCCCCGACGAGGAACGCAATCACGAATTCGCGACCGACTGAAATAAACGCCGTCGACCAAGTTGCGTGCCACGAAGTGGCCTGCCCCGCGTCCTGGGCAAGATAGGATACGGCGAAGGTATAGGCCCCCACGGCTACCATATCAATCAAGGCCACAGCGGCAATGAGCGTCCGCGTCAGAATTCCTTTGGCCCGCGCTTCCTGGACAACGAGCACCGTCGTCCCCGGCGCACCGGCAATCGCCACAGCCGCCAGGATCAAGCAAGCGCGAATGGTCATGCTCTCCGGATCGATCCAACCGCCGATCAAATACATCGTCACAGCGACGACTGTTGGGGTCACCAACGCTTCGCCCAAAATCAATAACCCCAGCCGCCGGCCGGCGTTGCGCAAACTCACAAAATGCAGCGCCGCCCCGACCGTAAATGAAATGTACCCCAGCACGAAATTCATGAACTTGTCAAAGCCCGCAACCGACTCTTGCGTCAAACCGGAAGCAAAGGCATGCTGCGGAGCGAGCGCCCGGATCAGGATCCCCGTACAGATCCAGCCGGTGACCTTGGGCAGCCCAATGCGGCCAACGAGTTCGCCACCGACGATCCCGGCCACCAGGACCAAGGCAAGCTGAAACAACGAATCGTCGGGGGTAAAAGAGAGGTTCATGCCCGGGCCTTCAGCGATTCTTTTGCAGATCGTATTTGCAGAACAATAAACGCGGCGATCCACAGGGCCGCCGATGACGGGCACGCACAAAAAACCCCTGCATTGCAGGGGAGCGCGGTGAGATTGAATTTGAGTCCGACCGAGAATGATGGACGAGGCGGGACTGGAACCCGACGACGTAAGAAGGGATTATTACAACGCGTTACGGAAATTGTCAAATCGACGTGCTGCGAATTCTAATGCAGCTGAAGTCGAATTGGGGCAATTGATCGAGTTCTGGTCCAGTTGGCCCGCGAGCACGAAGAAGGACATCATGGCTCGGAGCTTCCCAGATTCATTGTCGTTACGTCGTCACAGGATCCTTCGTTGATCTTGTCGAATGAGGTATTCACAGCTGGTTTCAAAACCCTCTGACGCGTCAGGTCCACACTTGTTTGACAGTTTCACGAACAGGCGCAACCGGGTTTTGATACTGGTTCAAGGAAGAGGTCATGACATGGGGAATGGTGTTTCAATGCGTTGCCAGCGCGCCATGTGCCAGTCAATTCGCGGCGGAGCGGATACCCCACCGTCAGGCACCGTCGTTTTGCTGGCGCATTATTTCTCGGCTCGAGAAGTGCGCGGTTTGGCCGCCATTTCGCGTTGATGGCTCATTGAATCTCGGCGTTCGGCCACAATGA
The DNA here is from genome assembly GCA_937952455.1 of uncultured Planctomycetaceae bacterium. Classification (GTDB taxonomy): domain Bacteria; phylum Planctomycetota; class Planctomycetia; order Planctomycetales; family Planctomycetaceae; genus Symmachiella. The sequence continues at coordinate 1,573 of CALFYU010000249.1, read as the reverse complement.
CTTAAGCGCGACAGCATGGAGTTGATGTGTACTTCCCTGTTCGCGGCGGATTCACTGGAGTCATTTCACGACAATCTCAATCCGGAACGAGTCGTCTTGGTCGTGCTCGTTGAGAGTTGGTAAGGCTGTTCGCCTAGACCGGCTTGAACTCGCTTGATTGGAAGTTGGATCGTCGCGCACCGCGATCGCACACTCCCGTCAGTCATTTTTGGGGTTCGCGGTTTGCGTCGGCAGATCAGCGGCACCTCGAGCGCTGAGGTGCCGCTTACGCTAGAATCACCGGTTATTGCTCGACCGGTGTTAACACAAACGCCTTGGTCGTCGAACCATCAATACGAACCCACATGAGGATCTTTTGCTCATTGTTGATGTCGACCAAGAGTGAACCATCAACTAGATCCACATCTTGCGCTTGATCTGCCGAGACTATCAAATCGGTTAGTTTGAATTCCGCCGCAGATTGGTCTAAATACAACACGTTATTCGACTGGTTATTCGTGAACGAATAACCAACGCAATCGCCTCGATCATTGATGGCAAGTGCCTTCCCGAGAAACCCGAGATCTTCAACGCCCTCGCCAGGCGTGTAACGTGCTGCGCTCCCTTTGGTCGTTCTGCCATTCTTTTGATAGAACCACGATTTTCCAGAAATCTGCCCCGGGTTATTGATGTCTTCGCACTCCGCGGGCAAGTCCGATGGTTCGTAGTGTGGAATGTATGTTACGCCGCTTTCCGTCGTGAAGAAGAAGTATTGGTCAGCAGTCTGATTCCAACCAACCACGTCCAGATCATCGTTCATTCCTCTAAGTGAGACGATTTCGCCAACGTTTAGAAGATAGTCAAATTGCCCAGTGCTATTTGACCATAGGTAATGATAGTGCTGGCCGTCTGTTTTCCATATTTCGACATACATATCCCCGTTGTTGTTTATTCCGTAGGCATCACTGGAAACGTGTTCGACCTCGACGGTGCCGATGTCTTCGACCAGTGCGTCATTCGTGCCATCCCCGGGTGTAAACCGGAAAGCGTGACGATTGTCGTCATCACCAACATAGCCGTAACCAACGACTTGTCCAGCGTCGTTGATGCCGCGCGCGGTTGCAAGAATCCAATCGCTGTCGACCGGCAGAAAAGCGTTGAGATCGACGGGCTGTCCCAGTCCGCTTTCCCAATAGAATGCACGAAATTTATCGGGCGACGACTCGCCGATTTCATAGTAGCCGACGACTTCACCTTGGTTATTCATGCTTAGAGGAAAGACCTCCCCGAAAGTCGATGGCAAAATGGTCAGGTGATATTCAATCGGAAGCGGTTCGTGCGGCGGGTCACCCCCGCCGGGTTTCCCCTTGCCCAGCACCAGGTTACTACTGGCCAACGTGATGGTCAGGGCGGCGGCCAACAGGGCGAAAATCCAAGTTCGTTTCGTGGTCATGTTTGGTTCTCCTCTTTCGAAATCGAGAAATCGTGGTTACCATGCACACAGACCAGCACCCCATGCGCGCGTAAAACGAGCGCACGGCGGCGAGGTTCCCGGCTGGTGAGGAGGTGTTTCGCGACAACGGCCTCACCGGCC